>JAEYRR010000252.1 GCA_023435505.1 Bacillota bacterium
GGTAATGGTAAGACAGCAGGTAAAGGTCATAAAGGTCAAAAAGCTCGTTCAGGAGCTCCTAGAGTAGGTTTCGAAGGTGGCCAGATGCCTTTATACAGAAGATTACCTAAAAGAGGATTTACACACAGAAATACACGTGAAATCGTTGGTATCAACGTTGATGTGCTAAATAGATTTGAAGATGGTGCAGTTGTAACTGTAGAATCTTTAATGGAAATTGGTATTGTAAAGAATCCAAAAGACGGAGTTAAGATCCTAGGAAATGGAGAATTAACTAAGAAGCTTGATGTGAAGGTTAATGCTTATAGTGCTGGTGCTGCAGAAAAGATCAAAGCTCTTGGTGGAAATGCTGAGGTGATTTAGTATGTTTGATACGGTCCGAAATGCTTTTAAAATAAAAGATATAAGAGGTAAAATCCTTTTTACCTTTGTAGCACTTCTTATAGTAAGACTTGGATCTCAATTACCACTCTATAAATTTAGTCAGAGTGCTGCCGATATATTCGGCAGCAATGACTCACTTAACTTTTTCGATACATTAACAGGTGGTTCATTGTCTAGTTTATCTATCTTTGCATTGAACATATCACCTTACATCACTGCATCTATTATCATGCAGTTGTTGACAATTGCTATTCCAAGCCTAGAAGAATTGCAAAAAGATGGTGAAAGTGGAAGAAAGAAAATTGCTTCCTATACCAGATATATGACGATTGTGTTAGCCTTAATTGAAGGTATTGCAATGGCATTTGGTTTTTCATCCGGTAGTGATCCAAAGTTATTGTTAACAAGTACTACAGATTACATTATTGTTGTATCTTCATTAGTAGCTGGTTCTGCATTCTTAATGTGGTTAGGTGAAAAGATCAACGATAAGGGAATCGGTAATGGTATCTCTATAATCTTAGCAATCAACATTCTTGCTAAGGTACCACAAGATATCTATCGTTTATTTGTAAACTATGTAATTACTCCTCCTGATATGATGAAGAAGATAATTGCAATTGTATTAATTATAGGTATTTTGGTTGCACTGGTATTCATGATTAACATCTTAAATGGTGGCCAAAGAAAGATTCCAGTACAGTACGCGAAAAAGGTACAGGGAAGAAAAATGGTAGGTGGACAATCCTCCCATATTCCTCTTAAAGTTAACACTGCAGGTGTTATCCCAGTTATCTTCGCAAGCTCTATTATGTCCTTCCCAGGTTTGATAGCCGGCTTCTTTGGTGTTCAGGCAGCTTCCGGTCCTGCAGCAAGTGTTGGACAGAAGATTCTGAAGCTATTAAGCTCAGGTGCTTGGTTTAACATTAAGAGCTTAAGCGAATTCAAGTACTCTCTTGGTATGCTTATTTATTTAGTACTTTTAGTTTTCTTTGCTTATTTCTATACAACGATTACATTTAATCCGGCAGAAGTTGCAAATAACATGAAAAAGAATGGAGGATTTGTCCCTGGTATTCGTCCCGGCAAACCTACATCCGATTTCTTAAATAAGGTATTGAATAATATTGTATTCATTGGTGCTATTGGACTTGCTATTGTCTGTGTAATTCCTATTCTTGTGCAAGGTATTACAGGAGCAGCTGTTTCCTTTGGTGGAACATCCTTGATCATTATCGTGGGTGTTGTTCTTGAAACTGTGAAACAGATAGAATCACAGATGTTAGTTCGCCATTATAAAGGATTTCTAAATGACTAAATAGATCTCTACATAAGAAGACCATCGCTTGAATTACAAGCGATGGGTTCTTGTGTTTTTAGAAGTTTAGTTTTGGGTAAATATGTTAAGAGCATCAAAAGAGTGTAAAGTGAATAGTGAAAAGGGTAAAGCAGGTGAAGTTGGTCACAATTTATATTTACATGAATACAACGAATGTAGTATGACAATAATGTGAATATATGGGATTAGTTGCTCTTCGCTTTTCACTGTTCACTTTTCACAGAATAGATATCATACCAGAGTCAACTAGACAATAAAACTAGAATTATACTTGAATGGAGGATATTGTTTATGAAAATAGTGATGTTGGGGGCCCCAGGTGCAGGCAAGGGAACACAAGCAAAGAGAATCTCCGAAAAGTTTTCTATACCTCACATCTCCACGGGAGATATTTTTAGGGCAAACATTAAAAATGGTACTGAGCTTGGTACAAAGGCAAAGGTTTATATGGACCAGGGATTATTAGTGCCGGATGAATTAGTTGTAGATCTTGTAGTAGATCGTCTGAAACAAGAGGATTGTAAAAATGGTTATATCCTAGATGGATTTCCACGTACTATTCCTCAGGCGGAAGCTCTTGACCATGCTTTAGCTGCAATCGGCGAAAAGATGGACTACGCGATCAACATTGAAGTACCCGATGACTTTATCATCAATCGTATGTCAGGACGTCGTGCCTGTGTAGCATGCGGTGGTACCTATCATATTGTAAACATTCCTACTAAAGTAGAGGGAATCTGCGATGCATGTGGTGGAGCGCTTATCTTAAGAGATGATGATAAGGCAGAAACTGTTAAAAAACGTCTGGATGTGTACCATGAGCAGACACAGCCATTAGTTGATTTTTATCAAGGAAAAGGCATATTAGTGGATGTGGATGGAACCAAAGACTTGATGGACGTATTTAACGAAATCGTTGATATTATACAGAAATAATTGCAGGTGACCACATATTATGTCAGTAACAATAAAATCAAAACAAGAGATAGAATTGATGCGAGAAGCGGGAAAGATTCTGGCCGCTGTGCATGAAGAACTAGAACAGTTTTTAAAGCCAGGAATTACTACCTATGAAGTAGATAAGAAGGGATATGATCTCATTAAGAGTTATCAATGTATTCCATCCTTCTTAAACTACAATGGATATCCGGCATCCATCTGTGTATCCATTAATGATGAAGTAGTACATGGTATTCCAAGCAAAAAACGTATCATCCGAGAAGGGGATATCGTTAGCCTGGATGCTGGTGTAATCTACAAAGGATATCAGTCTGATGCTGCAAGAACTCATGCAGTAGGCACTGTTACAGAGGAAGCAAAGCGTCTTATCGAAGTAACCAGACAAAGTTTTTTTGAAGGGATAAAGTTTGCAAAAGCAGGCATGCATCTTCATGATATTTCTGCAGCTATTGAGGATTACGTAGTAGCCCATGGATATACCTGTGTTAGAGATCTGGAAGGACACGGTATCGGCAAAGACTTGCATGAAGAACCACAGATTCCTAACTTCAGACAGAAAACGAGAGGAATTCGTCTGCAACCAGGTATGACACTGGCAATCGAACCAATGGTTAACATTGGACGGTGTGATGTATGTTGGCTGGATGATGACTGGACCGTTGTAACCGAGGATGAATCCTTATCTGCCCATTATGAAAACACAATATTGATTACTGAGGGAGAGCCTGAGATTCTGAGCTTGAACAAATAGTAAAGCAGGGTACAGACAATGGAGAATTTAACAATAGGTACAATAGTTAAATCAATAGCTGGACATGATAAAAACAAATTTTTTGTAATAATAAATGTCGAAAATGAATATGTATATCTTGTGGATGGAAAGTGTAGACCTTTAAGCAATCCCAAAAAGAAAAAGGTCAAACACATTCAATATATCGCAGATTCTAAGGAATTTGAGCTACTGAGCCAAAATATTGGAAGTCTGCTAGATGCCCATATTCGCAAAATTATCCGTAAAGCAATATCTTAATAAGATATAAGGTCAAGTTATGATTTAGGAGGTAAAAGATGTCAAAGACTGACGTAGTTGAAGTTGAAGGTACAGTATTAGAAAAACTGCCAAACGCAATGTTCCAGGTGGAACTGGAAAATGGCCACAAGGTATTAGCACATATCAGTGGTAAATTAAGAATGAACTTTATACGTATTCTGCCAGGAGATAAAGTAACAATTGAACTTTCTCCATATGACTTAACAAAAGGCAGAATTATTTGGCGTGACAAGTAAATTTTCGCTTGCCTTTCTATCGTGAATTTGATATAATAGCAAGTGGACTTTTTGAAAGG
>JAEYRR010000255.1 GCA_023435505.1 Bacillota bacterium
GTGTTGCAGCGGCCATACAGACAGTAAACGGTAACATATATGTAGGGGTATGCATCGATACCAACTCCTCACTTGGAATGTGTGCCGAGAGAAATGCCATGGCTAATATGATTACCAATGGGGAAAGTAAGATAAAAAAAGTACTTGCCATCATGCCAGATGGAAAAACTGGTCCACCTTGTGGAGCATGTCGTGAATTTATGATGCAGCTTGGACCTGAAAGTAAAGAAATCGAGATTATGATGGACTATGATACAATGGATATTACTACACTGGGAGAGCTCTGTCCACAGTGGTGGACTGAGTGGAAACACCAATAAATACTTGCGTCTTTCTATGAAAGAATAAATGGGAGGGGAAAATAATAGGATGAGAGTAAGGGAATTTCATAAAGAGGATATTACTCTTTTTAAACGATGGCTGTATATGCCCCATGTGTCAAAATGGTACCACGAGCCACAGGATTGGCTTTATGAAGTAGAGGATAAAAATGGGGAATATACATGGATCAATCATTATATAGTAGAAGAACATGGTAAAGACATAGGGTTCTGTCAATATTATGAGTATAGCAATAGTGGGGAAACCTGGCATGGTACAGTAGAGGTTAGGGGTACCTATAGCATTGACTACATGATAGGAGAACCTGATTACTTGAGAAAAGGTATAGGAAGGCAGATTGTGTTGTCCTTAGTAGAGTTAATTAGGAAGGAAGGGGATGCGAAACGCATCATCGTTCAGCCGGAATTAGAAAATGAAGCCTCCTGCAGGTCTTTACTGGCAAGTGGTTTTACCTATGACGAGGGGAATACTATATTTATAATGGAGTTATGAAACAAGTGATTTAGGAGTGTACATAAAATGATAATCAGTACTGGCAGAACAAAAAATCGGAATCTTTGCCATATCTACCTATAATACAGACTATATCTTAACGAAGTCTGAGAATTACGACAGAGCATTATCTGCTTTAAAGGAAGCTGGTTATGATATTATTTAGGTAAGATGACTATTGAGGGAGGAAAGGGTATGGAGGAAAAAATCAAACAGCTTATCTTTGGACTAGGGGCAGATGTGTGTGGAATTGGAGCCATAGATAGGTTTTACGAGGCACCAGAAGGATATTCGCCACTTGATCTTTATGGAGATTGCAAATCCGTAATTGCAATAGGGGTAGCCTTATCTAAGGGGGTAATGGAGGTTACTCCAAGACTTATCTATAGTCACTTTAATGAAGAGGTCTGTCACAAGGTAGATGTGATTGCTTTACAAGCAGCGAAAGAGATAGAGAGACTTTCTGGGGGGATTTGTGTTCCCATACCCTGTGATGCACCGAATGAATACTGGGATGCCCCTCATCTGACCGCTAAGGGACTTATCTCCATGAAACATACTGCTGTGGCCTGTGGACTTGGAGGGCTTGGGAAAAGTACTCTATTAATTAACCCACAGTATGGGAATCTCCTGACTGTAGGAGCAATCCTAACAAATCTAAAGCTTACGTCAGACCCTTTATGTGAAAATTTGTGCATCCCTGAATGCAAAAGATGTCTTGAATCCTGTCCGACGCATGCGATTGTTGGTGGCCATGTGGATCAGAGTCTATGTAGGCCTAATGCATACGGAAAGACGTTACGTGGCTTTTCTACCGTAGAGTGTAACCGTTGTCGCAGTGTCTGTCCATTAAAGTATGGTAAAACAAAGTAACGAAACGAGGAACAGAGATGCAGCTAGAAACAGAACATTTAATAGTACGAGATTATGAGATGACGGACAAAGTGGCTTATTATCGCTTGAAAAGTGACGGTGAAACTATGCACTATTTGCAGGATATCAAGCTATCCTCTATGGAAGAGGCGGATAAGGAATTAGCCAACATTTTAAGAGATAGAAATTGTAGCCAGAGAAAATTTTATTTTTTCCATGTGGAGATCAAGGATACTTTCCAACAGGTAGGAAGTATTGGATATACGGTGATGCAGCATACACCGGTGGGTAAAATAGTGAATGCCGGTTATTTTATGTACCCAAGCTTTTGGAATAAGGGGTATACCACAGAAGCCTTTCAAACGCTTTTAGAATTTGCTTTTGAACAGGACAATGTGTATAGAGTTACTACTGGCTGTCTGGCTGATAACAAAGGTTCTGAAAGAGTGATGCAAAAATGCGGACTGGTGAAGGAAGCAGAGCATATTGACTGGGAATGGCATGAAGGTAGGATGAAGACCAGGCTAGAGTACCGTATGTTAAGGCAGGAATGGCAAATAATAAAGAAGAGGAATCTGTAGCATACAAAAGCCGAATACTTTAGTAGTATTCGGCTTTTATGGTAAAGCATATTTTACTGTTCTTTTTCTTTTACAAATTCCTCAACCAGTCTTTTTACATCGTCGGTACATCTGCGGCAACCACGGCCAGCATTGGTTTTTTCCTGAACCGCCTCAAAAGTATCTGCGCCATCTTGTACGGCCTTATATATATCGCCATTGGTAACCTTCATGCAATGGCAGACTTTCTTTTCCATATTCATAGGATTACTCCTTTTCTTATTATATTGTAACCTACATCCCATCGCTTTATTATATGTTTGTAAGTTATACTCTATAATATAATTATAGTAATCATTCCTATTATTGCAAGATAAAATTTCTTCTAGGAATGGTAAAATCCAACATTCTACATAATGATTAGAAAAATTAGAAAAAGAGAACTAAATTTGTATAAAAAGACAAAAATAATTCCTTAGCTATTAATATTGCTAAAAAAGTATTGCGTATATTTCAGTCTAGGTTATAATTAAGGTGTGCTTGGGATAAGGATTAGCACCTAAGATAGAAGCAAAGAAAAAGTAATATATTAAATTTGAAGAATAGGTGGTAGGGACATGAACAAGTTAGAGATGTTATACGAAGGAAAAGCAAAAAAAGTCTTTAAAACTGACGTAGAAAATGTTTACATAGTGGATTATAAGGATGACGCCACTGCATTTAACGGTTTGAAAAAGGGTACTATCGTAGGAAAAGGTGTAGTAAACAACCGTATGTCAAACTTTATGTTTAAAATGCTGGAAAAGGAAGGTATTCCTACTCATTTTGTTGAAGAATTAAGCGACAGAGAGACTGCTGTAAAAAAAGTTGAGATTGTTCCTCTTGAAGTAATTATACGTAATATTGCTGCTGGAAGCTTTTCTAAGAAACTTGGTATCGAAGAAGGAAGGAAGCTTCTTTGCCCTACTTTAGAGTTTAGTTATAAAGATGATGACCTTGGTGATCCTATGATTAATGATTACTATGCCATTGCCATCGGTGCTGCTACTAGAGAAGATATTGATCGTATTACAGAACTTACCTTTAAGATAAATGAAGTAATGTGCAAGTATTTTCTTTCAGTAGGAATTGAATTAGTAGACTTTAAGATTGAGTTTGGTAAAACTACAGATGGTGAAATTGTGCTTGCAGATGAGATTTCACCGGATACCTGTAGATTATGGGATGTTAATACACATGACAAACTAGATAAGGATCGTTTTAGAAGAGATATGGGTGGAGTAGAAGAAGCCTATCTTGAGGTTGCAAAACGTATTGGTATTCTATAAGAAAAAACGTATATGGCTGTCGCATAGGCTCTAGTAAAAGGGTGGCGGCAGCCTTTTTCACTCCTTGTATAGTGATAGTTGTTATGATAGTATATAATCAGATTTTACAATAGAAAGGGTTTGCTATGAGTAAGATAGTAAGTGATTTTATTCCAGACGAACTTCATGAAGAATGTGGAGTCTTTGGTATCTATGATTTTGATGGAAATGACGTAGCATCTTC
>JAEYRR010000220.1 GCA_023435505.1 Bacillota bacterium
AGTCACCACAACATATCCAGTTGCATTGCCATTTCCATCTACTGTTTTAGATGCTTCCACTACACCTTCTGCACCATTGACATCCATTACTACTGTCTCATCTGCATTTAATTTAGCTAAGAAATCACTTCCCCAAATAGCAAATGCAGTTAAACCGATCATAAAAATTAAAGAAATTATGCCTGCAAATTTTTTATCCTTCATATATCCTCCTATTTATCTAGCCGTAATCTGCATACATGTAATTCGCGTACATAAAAACAATATCATAAATAAAAAAACATGTAAAGTAGTATTTCTTGGTCAGTTTCGAAGAGTAAGCCTTGACAGTTCTGTTTTCATTGCATAAAATCATAATACAAAACAAGTATTGCTATTCAATAGTAATTTATGTTGGTTATTAGAAGGAGTTATTTATGAGAATATTTACAAATGGACGACTCATTAAAAGATGTCTAACCCCATTTTTGATGATTGCTATACTTACTTCTACTTTGTTGTCCGGTTGTACTAGCAAAACCAAAGTAGAAGAAAGCCCGCTAACTAAATCCACCTTTATGTTAAACACCATTATCACCATTACACTATACGACTCTACAGATGAAACTATCATTGATGATACCTTTAAACTGATTCATAACTTTGAGGAGGTCTATAGCAGGACATTAGAAAGCAGTGAATTATATAAGTTAAATGAACATCTCCTTCCTGAAAAAAATGGTGTCTACACAGTGTCAGATGATCTGGCTGATATATTAAAGCAAGCATATCATTACAGTGAACTCACAGATGGAGCCTTCGATTTGGCCATTGAACCAATCTCTTCCCTCTGGGACTTTACTGCAGATACCCCTAAGGTACCGGACAGCAAGTTGATTGAGGAGAGATTGCCGGCAGTAAATTACAAGAATGTTCATATTAATGGCAATCAAGTATCCTTCGATTCTGAAGAAACCGGTATTGACTTAGGTGCTATTGCTAAGGGATATATTGCAGATAAAGTGAAAGATTTTCTCTTAGATAAAGGGGTAAAAAGTGCTATGATTAATCTGGGTGGTAATGTGCTGTGCGTAGGTCAAAAACCTGATGGTTCAGCATTTAACATCGGTATTCAAAAGCCTTTTGCCGACCGTAATGAAACTGTTGCTGTTATGGAACTTAAAGATATGTCTGTCGTATCCTCAGGTATATACGAGCGATCCTTTACCATAGACGGTAAATTCTATCATCATATATTAAATTCAAAAACTGGCTATCCAACAGACAACAATCTGATTGCAGTAACGATTGTAAGTAAAGAATCCGTTGTAGGAGACGGTCTCAGCACCTCAGTATTTGCACTAGGACTTGAAAAAGGCATGGAACTTATTAACTCTTTAGAGGGAGTATATGCGGTATTTATTACAGATGATTACCAAATGCACTACTCTGATGGCTTTAAAGAACACATCACCATTCGTGATGCAGCACAATAATATATTTTATTAAGAAGGTGCTGTCGCAGTATGCGACAGCACCTTTCTATTTTCTTGTAGCAGGTTCAACAGGAACCAGTTCGTAAGAAATTGTTATATCCTCATATTTAAATTCCTTCTCAAAATTATCAAGAATTCTTTCAATCACCATCTTTCCCATATCATAGGTGGCAGTAGGAAGGATAATCATAAATTGGGAAGGACTATATCTGCAGAAACAATCGCCTATTCTCAGACTGTTGGTAATGGATTCTTTTAAAGCTCTCATCTGGCCTTCCATATCCTGTTCGTTGATAAAATCCTTCTCCTTATTATTCATATTTAAAAGACATAGGTAAACCATCTTACCGGTTCTTACCATGCTCCTTGCTTCCAACTGATATATGTTCTTGAATACCACATATTCACAGAAATAGGCCCCATTAGTAACGGAATTTTCCTTAAGAAGTTCATTGATACTTCGAAGGTTACGTTTCTTTTCAACCTTATCCTCCACAATATCTACATATAAATCCAGGATTCTCTCAGATGGAGGAACCCCTAGAATACTGTAATAGGATTCTACAATATATTCATAATGAGTAAGGGCTTCTTTACGACGGTCTAATCGAATCAGGGCAATTAAATAATAATAATGAAGATCTTCATTAAACTCCTCATTGTACAGATCCTTAACACAAAGTCTGAGGATACTCTTATAGTCTTTCATCTTGTCCCAGTACCATAAAACATGATTCACTGCATTTAAGTACAGATTACGATACCAGCGCTGCAAGTTTACCACCCATTTTACGTCTGTGACTTTGACAAGAAAATCGGACTGATATAATTCAATCGCACGAAGATAGTGATCAATCTTGTCCTCTTCAGATAAAGTACTTAGTGAATCTTCCTGGAGGATATTTTCAAATAAATCGCAATCTACAATGCACATATAATTGTTATTCCAATGATAAACACCGTTTATTGTAACAATTATCTCTCTTAGGTAGGATAGCTTAAGAGTTTCAAGTTCTTCCTTCAACTCCTCCAGTAATAGCTTTATTTCATAATTAGGATCTTCCGGTTTTTCATAAGGCCATATAGCTTCTATCAAATCGTTCTTATTATAGTCCCGAAACCGGTTAAGAATTAGGTAAGTAAGTAACAACCATACCTTCTTTTTAGGAAATTTGGGAACTGCTTCTCCATTTTGAGACAAAATCTTCATATTGCCAAAAAGAAAAACTTCTAATTGACCTTTTGTCTCCTGATAGGATTCCCATACTAAAAGGTTACGACCTAGAGTTTTTGCACGGTATAATCGTTGATCTACTATTTCCACAAATTGATTTACATCATCATTTTCATTGGGAATAATGGTACCCCCGCCAATACTGACAGTAAGCATTTTCTCTGCTCTAGAATGAAGATGCTTTATACTAAGCTTTTCTATATTTGCTCGGACCTTCTCTAATATCTCCATCGCTGCATTTTTAGAATAATTTAATAAAATCACAACGAACTCTTCTCCGCCGTAACGTGCAGCAAAGCCATCCTTTGAAGGAATATCTGTCTCCAATTGCTTTGCTACTTTTTTAAGAACCAGATCTCCTTGAAGATGTCCATAATTATCATTGTATTCCTTAAAACAGTCAATATCCATAATTGCAATCGAAATAGGTACCTGCTCTGAGACTGCATATTTCCAGTCAATGATTACTCTTTTATCATAGCTCCGACGATTAGGGATCCCGGTTAATCCATCTAACATAGCAATATTTTCAATTGCTTTACGATATTGAAATAGCTCGATATGATTACGAACCTTCGCTTTTATGACACTTAGATTAAAAGGCTTTGTTATATAGTCTACAGCACCAATAGAGAGGCCTTTCTCTTCATTTTTATCATCATTAAAACAGGTTATAAACATAACAGGAATACTACTTGTACTACTATCCTTGGTCAGAATGTCCAACACCTGAAACCCATCCATTTCTGGCATTAAAATATCAAGAAGAATTAAACTCGGCTGAATAAGATTGGCTTGCTTAATACCGTCCTTACCATTCTTCGCAACAAAAACCTGATATTCTTCCTTTAGCATCATATGTAAAGCATTGATATTAACAACACTATCATCAATTATCAGAATTTTTTGCTTCATCTATTCATCTCCTATTGCTTCTGATATTTCATCCAAAGACTGTTTTGCCAACTCAAAATCAAAATGCTCTATCTTATTTACTAACCAATCAACCTGCTCCTTAATATCCTCACGGTACATTATTTCATAAATATGGTCGACGCAATCAATTACAGCAGCATTATGAGTTTCTAACATATTAGAAAGCATCGGGATCAGCTTAAGGGCTTTTTGTTTTTCATATCCCTGTTTGTGAACATTCACAGTAACAGTATCGACATATGAAATAACTTCCTTTAATACTTCCCCCAACTTTAATACAAATGCGTCAATTAAGTCTGAGTTAACAATATCTCGGGCCAATTCCTTCTCAAGCTCACTCGATACCTCCACAAGCTCTAATGCCCCAATTGCATTAGCAGCCCCCTTCATAGTATGTACATACACTCTGGCAGTAGATGTTCCTTCCTTAAGAACCTTATATATTAGTTCCTCTTCTCCTTGATAACCTCTTACAAAACTAAACAATATTTGATTATAAAGATTAAAATCATTAGACAGAAAACCAAGTGCATAATGATAGTCTATTTTAATAAAAGGATAAGAGGCATTAACCTGATGCTCTACTTTTTCTTCAAGGTTAGTAGGTTCACTTACATCCTGTTGTAAGTATTTATAAAGTAAACTATCCAACGCATTGATATTGATTGGTTTTGGCAGATAGTCAGTCATCTTCGCCTGTATAAATTCCTTCTTTATTGCATCCATTGGATTGGCCGTCATTGCAACAATTGGGCACTCGACTCCTCTCTGACGTATCAAGTCAGACGTTTCAAATCCAGACATCTTAGGCATGAAAATATCCATGAGAATCAGGTCAAAGTTATGATTCTGAAGCATTTCCAAAGCCATATATCCGTCTTTTGCCATAGACACATTCACACCAAACTTAATCAGTAGCTCATAGACCACCACCTGATTGATTGCATTATCCTCTACCACCAGTATGTTTCCCATAAACCTTCGAATATGATTATCTAAGGAGTGTTTAATCTCAGTATTCTTCACTTCTGCAGGATTGCAAGGTTTAAGTGGTAATAGGATGGTCACAGTAGTTCCTACAGAGACCTCGCTCTCCACCTCTATGCTACCACCAATCAAATCCACAAGTTGCTTACTTATTACCATTCCAAGTCCAGTTCCATCCTGAATTCTAGTTCTTAGATTCTCCTCTTGAGTAAATGGGTTAAAGAGTTCCTTTATAAACTCCGGTTTCATCCCAATACCTGTATCAGCTATGACAAACCTTATGGCACCTTTATACATATCAACTGTCATTGTCACGCTACCTTGTAATGTATATTTCACCCCATTGCTCAAAATATTAGTCAAAATCTGACCAATGCGTAAAGAATCTCCAATATAGGTATCTCCTATCTCCTTTGGGACCTCTATGACCAGACTTATATTTTTTTCCTTTGCCTTTAAATCCAACAAAGATACGGATTTATTAATCATAGTACGCAATGAAAACGGCTCCTCAATAAGAGGCATCTCATGTTCAGAAATCTTAGAAAAATCTAAGATCTGGTTGATGGTATTAAGGAGGTCAGTCGCACTTTCTTCTATCTTCTCCAGATAATTATATATCTTAAAGCTTCTGGTCTCATCTAAAGCAAGGCTAGTGAGTCCCAGAATTCCGTTCATTGGAGTACGAATTTCGTGACTCATCTTAGCCAAAAATTCTGATTTAGCCTTCATAGCCTCTTCAGCTGCAGCCTTAGCTTGCTGTAATTCTGTAACATCCAAATAAACACCAAGATAACCTATATAATCTCCTAATTCATTTCTTTTTGCTAATCCATTTTGTAATACCCAATGTATGTTATGGTTCCGATCTTCCAGTGGAAGGAGAACATCTTTCAATATCATATTCCCAGAACGCAACATTTTCTTATATTGATGTGCCAACTCTCTTCTGACGTTGGTTGGAAAATGTTCATAAAAATATTTACCGATATAATCATCAGGCTCATATCCTAAAACAGTTTTTATGCCATCACTTATATAAGTAAATCTACCCATTTGATCCATTTCAAATATAAATTCATTGGTAACCATAGATAGGGCAAGGAAACGTTCCTCACTTTTCTCAATTAACTGCTGGGAAAGATATTGCTCTGTAATATCTTCTACAATACAGGCGCAATACCCATAACCCGGCTGATAGCAGGTATGTTTTAGGTATTTGTCTAATGTTTCATTGTATTCAACTAAAGTATTGCTCTCTCCTCGTATCGCAACTTCCCCATAAAATTGTATTAAAACCTTATCATCGTTAGGAAATATCTCTTTATAACTATGCTGCAACAACTCCGATTGTGATACGCCAATAATTTCAGCATAAGCATCATTAACAAATTCAAAATATAAATCGATAGGACGCTTAATCAAATCCGTCTCTACAGACACAACAATAAAACCAGTTGTCATATGTTCAAATAAGTTAGTAAACTTCTCAGGATTAGAAAAAAAGGAAGGCCTGCTTTTTCCCTTACGTTTTCTTTTTCCATGTCCCTTCAACACATTTAACATAAGTAATACTCCCTATCATTTATTCTGTGATACAATTACCCATATGGCTAATTATACCATACGAAATATAAATACGCTAAGAAATCTATTGTTTTATGACATTTTTTTGATTCTCTCGATAGGCTTCCTCTGCGGGATCCTTCATATCGTATATGCGCTTCCACTCCTTAGAATCAGTGACCTTTACTGTCTCACATCTATTATTATATAAAAAGCGGATGATGTTATAGCAGTCAATCCATATTTCCCCGTTTCCATCCTTTTGAGATTCATCGAAAATTATCTGCATACCAAAATGAAGGTGCGATACTTCAATATTGTTTGTATTTTCTTTAGTACTATATCCTGTTCTACCCATATATCCGATCACATCACCAGCAGTAACAATACTCCCTTCCTTTAAGTCAGTACAATATGGATAATTTTTTCGCAAATGAGCGTAATAATAATATCTCTTATTATCAAAACTACGTATGCCTAGGCGCCAGCCACCGTATTGATTCCATCCTATTGCCTCTACATAGCCGGACTCTACCGCTATTACCGGTGTCCCAACCTGACCCATCATGTCATGTCCAAGATGTCTTCTTCTATATCCGTAGGACCTAGATACACCAAAATCATCAAAATCACTATATGGAAAATTTTTAGCTAATGGTAAAAATGACTTTAACCCATACCTCTTTTCCCAGGTAATCTGAGGGTTACTATCATCCTTAAGAATCTGCACCTCATATTCCCCGACAAACCCACCTAAAATTGCCTGATAAGAATCATAGTAGTATTTATAATACTTCATATCTTTAGTCAGAGACTCCATCGTTTCATTTTTATCCGTTAACTTAGACACCAGCTCTGACATTTGAGAGGATTTGTATTTTTTAAAATCCCCTCCATTTTTTACAGCCAGATATGCTAAAAGTTCAATCCAATTTACATGTACCTTTCCTTCATAGGTACGTACATCATATTTATAAGCATCACA
>JAEYRR010000372.1 GCA_023435505.1 Bacillota bacterium
AGCCTACAGTCGCACCTATTGACACTTCACCTAACGTAATGAATATAGATTTTGCAGCACTAGCAGAGGGGGAAGCGGATAAGGATATTAAAGCCCTTAATCAGTATTTCGCTTCTGTAACTCCAACGAACAAAAATGAATACACTGGTTTGTTTAAAGGAAAGAATCTAATCTTTCTTACTGCAGAGGGATTTTCTACTTGGGCGATTGATAAGAATCTAACTCCAACCCTATATAAGCTTTCTCATGAGGGTTTTGTATTTAACAATTTTTATACGTCCTTATGGAATACCAGTACCAGCGATGGGGAGTATGTGGCGACTTTGGGCCTGATTCCAGATGGTACCCACAGCTTTAGAAGGTCTTCAGAAAACTATCTACCATTTTCCATGGGTGAACAGTTCAACCGTTTAGGAGTCAAAAGTATGGCTTACCACAACGGCTCCTTAAGCTATTATGATCGCAATAAGACTCACCCTAATCTGGGCTATGATTTTAGGGCTGCAAAGCTTGGAAGCATCAGTGAGAAAGAGGGTGCTGCACATATCTTTAACATGAAGGACGCTAATGCCTGGCCGGCATCGGATTATGACATGATGGTGGCTACCTTACCAGAATATGTGGATGAAGTGCCATTCCATGCCTATTATATGACCATAAGCGGTCACTGCCATTATAACTTTGAGGGACAGAGGCAGTGTATCAAGAATAAGGAGGCAGTGAAGAACCTTCCATATTCAGACGAGGGGAAGGCTTATGTTGCCTGCAACATTGAACTGGATAAGGCCCTGGCATATCTGATAGAGGAACTGGATAAAAAGGGAATCCTAGAGGATACAGTAATCGCTTTAAGCGGGGATCACTATCCATATGATTTAAGTAAATCAGTTATAGATGAACTGGCCGGACATGAGGTAGAGGAAAACTTTGAGCTATATAAGAGTACCTTTATTCTTTGGTCATCTAGTGTAAAAGAGCCAGTTGTCGTTGAGAAGACAGGTTCTAGTATAGATATTCTACCTACCCTAACCAATCTCTTTGGTTTTACCTATGATTCCAGGCTGATGTCAGGAAGAGACCTACTTTCTGATTGTGAAGGTGTAGCTATATTAAAAAACAAAAGTTTTATCACAGACAAGGTGAAATATAATAGTTCCACAAAGAAAGTCACCTACTTGGTAGACGAATCGCAGGTGGACGAGTCTTATATCGAAAACTGGGTCGCAGAGATAAAAGGAAGATTCATAGCAGCAGCAGGTATCTTAAATAAGAATTATTATAATGTCATTAAGAAGGAAATGGTATTTCCTTAAGTATAAAATATAAATTTTAGTCAAATATTAAAAATAAATAAAATCCTAAAAAATGTTGAAAAATAGGGAGTTTATCTGTATACTTATTTACTGAATTATCTTTTTCCCATGAGTGGCACATGGGTTATGAATGGAGCCAATTATGTACAAATTAATAACTAGAGATGGGAATGCCAAACGAGGAGAATTCCATACTGTTCATGGTACCATACAGACACCTGTTTTTATGAATGTAGGAACTGCCGCAGCAATCAAAGGTGCAGTTTCCACCATGGACCTACAGGAAATTAAGACTCAGGTTGAGCTTTCTAATACGTACCACTTACATGTGCGTCCAGGTGATAAGGTTGTAAAGCAATTGGGCGGACTTCACAAGTTTATGGTTTGGGACAAACCAATTTTGACAGATTCCGGTGGATTTCAGGTATTTTCCCTGGCAGGTCTTCGAAAAATCAAAGAAGAGGGGGTCTATTTTAACTCCCACATTGATGGACGTAAGATATTTATGGGACCAGAGGAGAGTATGCAGATTCAGTCCAATCTTGCTTCTACGATTGCTATGGCATTTGATGAGTGCCCACCACATCCTGCAACGAGAGAATATATGCAGGATTCTGTAGACAGAACCACTCGTTGGCTCTTGCGCTGCAAGGCAGAGATGGCAAGGTTGAACTCCTTAGAGGATACGATTAACAAGAAGCAGATGTTATTTGGTATCAATCAGGGAGGAACCTTTGAAGACATTCGTATTGAACATGCGAAGAGAATCTCTGAGCTTGATCTGGATGGTTATGCTTTAGGCGGCTTAGCAGTGGGAGAGACTCACGCTGAGATGTATCATATTTTAGAAAAAACAGTTCCTTATTTGCCACTGGAGAAACCAACTTACTTGATGGGAGTAGGGACTCCAGCTAATATATTGGAAGGTGTGGAACGTGGGGTAGACTTTTTTGATTGTGTGTACCCATCCAGAAATGGTCGACACGGACATGCTTACACCAACCATGGTAAGATGAACCTATTAAATGCCAAGTATGAGACAGATGACAGACCGATTGAAGAAGGCTGTGGCTGTCCGGCATGTAAAAGCTATAGTCGCGGTTACATCAGACACCTTTTAAAAGCAAAAGAAATGCTAGGGCTTCGTCTTTTAGTCTTGCATAATTTGTATTTTTATAATACCATGATGGAAGAGATTCGAGGAGCCATAGAAGAACATCGTTTTGCAGATTATAAGAAGCAAAAACTTCAAGGCTTCGAACAAGGAGATACCTAATCCGATAGTATCGGTAATAATAACAGGTTAACAAAATAGGAGGAATTATATATGTTTAATAATTTATTTTTGACAGGTGGCGGCGCTACAGGATCTTGGGTAACATTGATTCTATACTTCGTTGTAATTGGTGCAGTATTTTATTTTATTGCCATCCGTCCACAGAAGAAACAACAAAAACAGCACAATGCTTTATTGAGCTCACTGGCAATTGGCGACAGCATCTTAACAACTAGCGGTTTCTATGGTGTTGTAATTGATATTATGGATGAAGTTGTAATCGTAGAATTCGGTAACAACAAGAATTGTCGTATTCCTATGAAAAAAGAAGCTATCGTAGACATTGAGAAAGCTGACGAAAAAGAAGAAGTATAATTCTACGAGGATAAAAGAGCTATTTACCAGCTACGTGCATCAGCTGGTGAATAGCTCTTCTTGTATTTCTATACAAGAAAACAACTCAGCTAGAAATTTGAATAGTGTAAAGCCATAACCAATGAGTCGATTGTATCACAGGTACAATCGACTTTTTGCGTTCCTTTCGCATCCAGATTCCTCCAATATTGCATTTCACTCCTTAAAAACGACATTTCGCGCCGACGGCGGTTTTTTCTATCTCTATTATTGTATAATAAAGTGTAAAAAGTTGCTCTAAAGCGCTACCGGAAAGTAGGTGCATTATTCATCAAAAAACTGTTTTTATACTTTACCCAGAAACTATCTATTGGAATAGGAGAGATG
>JAEYRR010000023.1 GCA_023435505.1 Bacillota bacterium
TTGACCGACAGTGATCTCATTATAAGGAGGCTTACTAAACTCTTCAAGAAGTTCGCCAACCTTCTGAGCAATAGATATCTTACCATCCTCAAAAAGCTTAAAGATAGCGGTAGCTGTAAAAAGCTTAGTAATGGAGGCAATCTGGTGTATATGGTCAGGAGATAGCTCTCTGGTGTCTTCTGGGCGATAGCAATAACGTCCAAGAGCAGCATCAACAAAAACCTTACCATCTCTGGCTAGACAATAGCTGGCACCTTGCAGCTGACCTTTTTCCATCTGGTTCTCAAAATGCTTGTTTAGTACATCAAAACGAGAACCGTCATAGCCCACATCATCTGGTTTGTAAGGTGTATTAAAGTAAATCATAGTATTCCCCCTTATATTATAGTAAATGATAGATAATATTGTAAAACTTCATAATATATTAAGCAAGAACTTATATGTAAATTTTTTGTATAATTGCTTCTATCAAGATATGTGGTATAATAACCTAATGATTGAAAAGGAGTTTCAGTTACTATGAATCGTAAGGATGAATCTTTAGAAAGAATTCATAAAGAGACAATAGAATCGATGGAAAACTGCAGAATCTGTCCCAGAAACTGTATGGTAAACCGTAACCATGGACAGAAGGGCTTTTGTAAGGAAGATAGTCGGATTAAAGTAGCCAGAGCAGCTCTCCTTATGTGGGAGGAACCCTGTATCTCTGGAGAGGAAGGGTCTGGTGCAGTATTTTTCTCAGGCTGTGCTATGGGTTGTGTATTTTGCCAGAATAGAAAAATCGCATCAGATGAAGTTGGGAAAGTGGTGACGGTGGAGCGTCTTTCAGACATCTTTTTAGAGCTGCAGGAAAGTAAAGCGAACAATATTAATCTGGTAACTCCAAGCCACTATGTCTATCAAATACGGGAGGCTATCAAACTTGCCAGAGGAAAGGGACTTACTATTCCTATTGTCTATAATAGTAGTGGTTATGAGAAAGTGGAGACTCTAAAGATGTTGGAGGGTTTCGTAGATGTCTATCTGCCAGATATGAAATACTATGACGATACCATTGCACTGCGGTATTCCAAGGCAAAGAATTATTTTGCTGTGGCAAGTGCTGCGTTGGCTGAAATGGTGAGACAGGTTGGGTCTCCTAAGTTTGATGAATCAGGACATATGACAAAAGGTGTGATAATACGCCATTTGGCTTTGCCCGGGTATGGAAATGATTCCAAAAGAATCATCCGTTATCTCTATGAGACTTATAAGGATTCTGTGTATATCAGCATTATGAACCAATATACTCCGCTTTCATATATTGCTGATTATCCGGAAATTAATCGTAAATTATCGGATAGGGAATATGAGGAGCTGGTGGATTACGCCATTGAGCTTGGTGTTGAAAATGGTTTTATCCAAGAAGGAGAAACTGCCAGCGAAAGTTTTATACCTTCCTTTGATTATGAAGGTGTGTAAAAAGATAGAACATATGGTAAAATAATAGAAAAGTATAGATTGGAAAGAAGAAATGAGTAAAATGAGTAAGCGTACATCCAAAAAATCCATAGAGGATGACTTCGTAAAGAAAGTTGAAAAGATTGAGAGTCGTATGATTCCAGAGCCAAAGAAGAAAAAGGAATCTGTAAGAGAAAAGAGCGAGAAAACCTTAACGTATAAATCTGCAGGGAGTAAAGGAAAACCTGTTGATGGACGTAAACGTATAGAGGATCGTAAGCCTAATACTGCTATAAGCCGTCCTAGAAGAAGTAAGGTAGACTGTCCAGTGTATCATCGTTGTGGCGGCTGCAGTCTCCGTCATGTCTCCTATGAACAGCAGTTAAAAAGAAAACAAGACACTGTCATTCAGTTAGTGGGACAGTTTGGTAAGGTAAGTCCGATTATTGGTATGGAGCATCCTTATCATTACCGTAACAAGGTTCATGCCACTTTCGGTCGTCTACGTAATGGAACCTATATCTCAGGTGTCTATGAGGAAGGAACCCACAGGATCGTTCCTATTGAGAGTTGTTTGATTGAGGACGAGAAAGCAGACGCAATTGTAGGTACCATTCGTGGCTTTTTAAAATCCTTTAAGATTACCACCTATGATGAAGATACCGGGTATGGACTTCTTCGTCACGTTATGGTACGTACCGGTCATAAGTCCGGGCAAATTATGGTAGTGTTAGTGCTTTCCTCTCCAATTTTACCTTCTAAGAATAATTTTGTGAAGGCCCTTAGAAAAGAACACCCAGAGATTACTACTATCATCTTAAACATCAATGATAAGCAGACCAGTATGGTGTTAGGAGAGAGGCAGACCGTATTGTATGGCAAGGGTTATATTGAGGATGAACTGTGCGGCTGTACCTTCCGTATCTCACCAAAGAGCTTCTACCAGGTGAATCCAGTACAGACGGAAATCTTATATAATAAAGCGATAGAATTGGCAGGGCTCACTGGAAAAGAGACAGTGATTGATGCTTACTGTGGAATTGGAACTATTGGACTTATTGCCAGCAAGCATGCCAAGGAAGTAATCGGTGTAGAGTTAAACAGTGACGCCATTAAGGATGCCATTATAAATGCCAAGCAGAATGGCATTAAAAATGTAATCTTTTACAATAAAGATGCTGGTGAGTTCATGGTGGAACAGGCACAGATGGAGAAGAAGATCGATGTTGTCTTTATGGACCCACCAAGAGCAGGAAGTGACGAAGCATTCTTATCTAGTGTTGTGAAGCTGTCACCAGAGAAGGTGGTATATATTAGTTGTAACCCTGAGACTTTAGCTACTGATTTAGAGTATCTGGTAGCAAGAGGATATCAGGCCGAAACCATTGTACCGGTAGATATGTTTGCATGGACTGGACATGTGGAGACGGTTGTTGCACTACATCGTACGAATTCATAAGAATCCTTGATTTTAGGCTCTGTGAGAGGCATATGATGCTCTCACAGAGTGACTGAAAAACATGCAAAAAGGCAGCTTCGGACGGAGGTTCATTTTAACAGAATAAGAGTAAAGGCAAAAGCCGTTCATTTTCAAGAAACTGAAAGTGAGCGGCTTTTGTGCGTTTTAAGGAAGGAGAGTCTATCATGGTTTCATAGGTTTCATACAAGTATTGACAGAAGCATAATAGTTAGAAATAATAAGAAAATAATGTATAAATCAAGAATTAAATTGAATATGTTCTTATATTATGATAAAATTATGAATATCTATAATACAAAGGCTGTCTA
>JAEYRR010000107.1 GCA_023435505.1 Bacillota bacterium
TACCATAATTGCACCAAACAGGCCCAGTTCTTCACAAATGATTGAAAAAATCATATCATTATGGGACTCTGGAATAAATCCTAATTTCTGCATACTTTTTCCTAATCCTACACCAAAGAGGCCTCCCGAAGCAATGGCATAAAGACCTTGCAATATCTGATACCCCTTCTCTTCGGTTTCCACATTAAGCCAGACACGAAACCGTTCTGCACGGAAGGATACCATTGAAATAAAAGCAGCAATACCTGCAGCACCTATTAATGCAACTACTGCATAGTATACCTTTTTACGGCTAGCCACAAAACAGACTGCAACCAATATTCCTGTTACAACAATGGCTGTACTTAGATTTTCTATTACAATAAATCCAATTAATGGCGCCAGTAATATGGTAACTCGTAAAAATCCAGCGAATTTACTTAAGCTTTTCGGTGATAACTGCACCACATATGCAACATAGAGGATTGCAGCAACCTTTGATAACTCTGAAGGCTGGAAAGAGCCGATTATAGGTAGATAAATCCATCTCTTTGCTCCATTGATTTCCTTACCAACAAAAAGCACTAGTATCTGTAAAAAGATACAAAATATATAAAGCAATGTAACCGGTTTAAAGCGAATAATTGGAAGCGGCTTTAATAATCTGTGATAGTCCAAATTCGATAGAACTATGATAGCCACAATTCCTAACGCTACGGATAAAGCCTGTTTTTTTAGAAAATACGTAGGATCATTGAAATTAATCTCGGCATTATAGGAGCTGGTACTATATATCATAACCAACCCAAATCCTACAATAAATAAAGTTAAAAATAATAAGCTGTAATCGTAGTAGCTATGAAATTTTTTCCTTTTGCCCTTTTCTCTTTCATTTCTTGTCATTGTTCCACTCCCAGCTTATTGTTACTATAGACTCTTTACACGTAATGTGTCTGCCCCGCCAGGCGCCCATTTTATTCAGGAAGTTTTTGTACCATTTCCTTAAACATATCCCCTCGTTGCTCGTAGTTCTTAAACATCCCCCAACTAGCACAAGCAGGTGATAATAATACACTTTCCCCAGGCTCAGCTAGGCGATAACAAGTTTCTACTGCTTCCTCTAGAGAATCCACCATAATGATATTGGTGAATCCATTTCTACGCGCTGCCTCAGCTATCTTTTCTCTCGTCTGGCCAAGTAAAACAAGATACTTTACCTTACCCTCAAAGGACTGAATCCACTCATCATATTCAGAGTCTTTATCATATCCACCACCAATGAGACAGGTCATACTGGTCATGGCCTTGATTCCCTTAATAGCCGCATCCGTATTAGTACCTTTGGAGTCGTTATAATACTTAACTCCCTTTACTTCTTTCACAAACTCTATTCTATGGGCAACTGCGTGAAAGCTAGTAATTGCTTTATGAATACACTCAAACGGTACTTTCATTGCAATTGCCATCGCTACAGCAGCCATAACATTTTCATAATTATGGGTACCTAAAAGAAGAAGTTCACTGATATCACAAATCTTCTTTACAGATTCCCCATCTGCATAGTAAATACTGTTGTCTTTTACATAAACTCCAGTTTTAAGTTCCCTCTTGCTGCTAAAGTATATAACCTTGCAGATAAGTTTAGCACCAAATTCTCGCAACACCTCATCCTCATAGTTCAAAACACAGGTGTCTTCTTCTGTCTGATTCTTGGTTACATTGCATTTGGCGGCAATATAATTCTCCATAGTGTGATGTCGGTTTAAATGATCTGGGCTGATGTTTAAAATAGCACTGACTACCGGATGAAACTCAGACACAGTCTCTAACTGAAAGCTGCTTAGTTCTGCCACAGTCACACTATTTTTGCTATTCTCTGTAACCATACTGGTATAAGGAAGCCCAATGTTACCTACTACCTGGACAGATTCAAAATAAGACCTCATAATTGCCCCTGTTAAGGCTGTCGTAGTAGTCTTTCCATTAGTTCCTGTAATACCTACCACTCTTCCCGGTTCAAATGCATATGCTAACTCTATCTCTCCAAGAACCGGTATCCCCTGATCTCTCATATATTGTATAAAAGGTAAATCAGTCGGTACTCCAGGACTTAGTACTAAATAATCAAATTGATTTAATTCTTCCTCTGAGAGTTCACCAATCACAATATTCACCTGATACTCTGATGGAAGCTGCTTTCTTATCTCCTCTTTATTTAGCTTTGTATTGTTATCTAATAGTGTAACCTTACCATTATTCTGACAGATGAGGCTGGTAGCTGCCACTCCACTTATACCGGTTCCTACAACAAGTAGCTTTTTATTTTTAAGTTCCATATTGTCCTCCCAAGAACATAAATTCTAGCGTAATTCTTTTCTTTTATCTTTGCAATGCCACAAATCCAAGTAGGCACATTAAGGTTGTTATGATACAAAACACTGCTACCACACGGGTTTCCGACCAACCACACAGTTCAAAATGGTGATGTATCGGAGCCATCTTAAACAACCTCTTCCCACCAGTTAGTTTAAAATAACCGACCTGAAGCATTACACTGATTACCTCAATCAAATAGACAATTCCTACAATTGCAATAAAAATCGGAATTCGAAGTACGAATGCTGTAGATGCCACAAAACCACCTAAGGCTAGGGAACCCGTATCCCCCATAAATACTTTAGCGGGATATACATTGTATACTAAGAATCCTAATAAGCTTCCTGCTACTGCACAGATAATCGGAGAGATTCCTGTTCCTAAGGAAACTGCAACCATGGCGAAAAATGTAGCTACTAAAATTGTCACACCAGAGGCCAAACCATCCAATCCATCCGTAAAATTTACACCATTTACGGTACCCAACATTACCAAAAAAACAAAAGGAATATAAAGATAGCTAATGTCCAATACTTGATTACTAAATGGTATAACCAAACCTGTACCTACAGATGAAAAATTCTGTATGTAGTAAACAAATACGCTGGTCACTAATAACTGTCCTAATAACTTCTGCCATGCTTTTAGGCCTAAATTACGCTTCATGACAACCTTAATATAGTCGTCAAGGAAACCGATTAGCCCAAAGCCAATAGTGGTAAATAAGATAGGAATAATAGTAGGATAATCCTTTACAAACAGTAATGAAGTAACAACAACACTAATTAGTATAATAAGACCTCCCATGGTTGGGGTGCCTGACTTCTTATGGTGACTTTCTGGACCTTCCTCTCGAATGTATTGCCCAAATTTTAGTCTTCTCAAAAAAGGAATAAAGATTGGGCAGAGGCAAACGCAGATAACGAATGCAATAATCACTGGAATGGCAATCAAGGAGCTCACATCTTCACCTCATAAATCCTTTTCGATTCTTGAATAATCAATCATTTTATTATAGACTATTCCAAATACAGAATCAAGTCGCTATTTTTGTCCATAACATCACCCTCAAGAGGAAACTGTTCAGTTACCACATTCCCTTCGGTAGAATAATACACAGAAGAAATACCCAAAGCCTTAGTCAACTTTTTGACCTCTTCTACAGTCATCCCAACCAAATTTGGAACTGTAATGTTCTGAATATTATTCTTCTTCACTTCTTCCTCTGTATACTTAGGTTCAATCCCTAGGTAAGGAAGAATATTATCAAATAGTTCTCCTATTACGGGAGCAGCTATAGTACCACCATAGTAGATTCCTTGAGGCTCATCGATTAATACAATAGCTAGCACCTTAGGATTCTCCGCAGGTGCAAATCCGATAAAACTGGAAATATATCTTCCATTACCACGTGGCAATTTTTCCGAGGTAGCTGTCTTGCCTCCAATCCTAAAACCAGGAAGGTAAGCCCTTTTACCTGTACCACTGGAAACAACAGCTTCCAAAAGACTTTTCATTGTTTCAGAGGTATCCTTAGAAACAACATTTTCTGTTGTCTTATAAGATAGATCTTCAAACACTTCCCCATCCTTTGTTGTAACAGACACACCAAAATGCGGAGTAACCATGGTTCCTCCATTGATAACTGCACTTACGGAAGCACACAGCTGTAATGGTGTTATCTGAAAGCCCTGACCAAAGGACATAGTTGCCAGTTCCACTGGCTTTACATTTTCAATCTTATGCATAATAGAGCTGGCTTCACCAGGAAGATCCACTCCGGTCTTTTGAAAAAGACCTAATTTATTAAAATATTTGTACATATTCTTGACTCCGAGACGCTCTCCCAAAGTCATGAATACTGGATTACAGGAATTTTTAATACCTTCTACAAAGGTTTGGGATCCGTGGCCACCCACCTTATGGCATCTTATGGTCCGGTCCTCAACTTTTTTATAACCAGGACAATAGAAGGTATCAGTAAGCTTTACAACGTTTTCTTCCAAGGCTGCTGTAGCAGTTACGATCTTAAAAGCACTGCCCGGTTCATAGGTGTCGCTGATACAGCCATTACGCCACATCTCATTTAGGAGATTGGTCTTTTCCTTCTCTGTAAGACTTTCACTATTATCAACACTATAATTTAAGGTATAAGGATCATTTAAATCAAATTCCGGATAATTCACCATACCCATAAGTTCCCCATTGCTAGGGTTCATTACAATAATCTTTACATTTTTTGCACCTTTCGCCTCACATACTTTTTTAGCCAACTGTTCGGCATAGGTCTGAATATTTACATCTAGGCTCAGATGCAGGTCTTTTCCCGCTATTGGTTCCTGTCTGTCTTCCGCAGCATTATTTATCTCTACACCTTTTGCTGTGGTTAATGTCAGTATTTTACCATCTGTCCCTTGCAAATAGGAATTGTATTTTACCTCTAGCCCAATAATACCCTGGTTGTCGCTACCGGTAAAGCCAAGTACTTTAGAAGCTAAAGAACCCAAAGGATAGTATCTTTTATAATCCTCATCAACCATTACACCATCTAAGTCATAGTCACGGATTTTGTCAGCGATCTCCTTACTAACATTGGACTTGATTCGTTCAATACTACTGACCTTCTCCACTCTTTTTCTAACCTTTTCATCTGTCAATCCAAGTTCCTTACACAAAACTTCAATTACCCTTTCAGGCTCCTTAATCTGACTATGTATGACAGATATTGTGCAAACTGGTTTATTACTTGCAAGGACAACACCATTGGCATCATATATGACACCACGTTCTGCCTTGATAGGTCGTTCTCTCTCATGAAGTTCCTGTGCCTTAACACCATAATACTCAGATTTCGCTATCATCAAATAGGCTAGTCTCGAAATAAGACCTATGGTTGCTATTAATATAATGATCATGATAAACAAAGTACCACGACGGTTATATGTACGATATTGATCCATCTACATCATCCCTAATCCTTCCACTTCTTTTATTTTATTACAAAAGGATTAAGGATATGAGTAGATTTTAAATTTTACTATGTGTTAATTAGAATGATCTCCTTGGTCTGGAGTTTCATCACCATCATCTAGGACTGCAAAATCATCCTGGGAGTCTTCAAATGCTCCATCATTTGAGTTAGGACTTGGAGATGCACTTGCAGCTGGACTTTGGGATGGACTTGGAGATGCGCTTGCAGCTGGGCTTGTAGTTGGACTAGCAGTTGGACTTGCAGTTGGG
Organism: Bacillota bacterium; assembly: GCA_023435505.1. Taxonomy (GTDB): domain Bacteria; phylum Bacillota; class Clostridia; order Lachnospirales; family Lachnospiraceae; genus KM106-2. The sequence goes on from JAEYRR010000107.1 coordinate 5,596, forward strand.
CTTGCAGTTGGACTTGCAGTTGGACCATCCTCTGTTTTATTATCATCAGAGGAATCTGTCTCAGAGAAGATTCCCAAAAACGGGAATATTTCTTTCATAATGTCTTTGGATAATTCACAAGCAATAGAACTGGAGTCATAGTATTCCTCTCCTTCTGGCTCATCAATTGATACATATATAACTACTTCCGGATTTGATACTGGCGCAAATCCAATAAAGGACACCACATACTTATCGTCTTTTCTTGGAATCTTTTGGGCTGTACCTGTCTTTCCTCCGATATCAAAGCCATCAAGTTTGGCTTTCTTTCCAGTACCACTTTCCACTGTGGCACGAAGGTACTTACGAACGAGTTCACTAGTCTCTTCAGAGACCACCTGTCTCTGGTAATCCTCTTTTATGTTACTAACCACTGCCCCATTTTCTGTAGTAATCTGTTTTACCACATGAGGTGTGTAGTAATAGCCACCGTTTATACTAGCAGAAAATGCAGCTAGAACCTGCAACATGTTTACAGACATACTCTGTCCAAAACTGCTGGTTAAAAGTTCCGTTTCATTCAGACCTTCTTCATCATACACAATGCCATAAGATTCTCCAGGTAGATCGATTCCTGTGCGTCCACTAAGGCCAAAATCATCCTGATAATAGCTAAATAGATTTCTTTTTAATCTTCTAGCTACATCCATAATTCCATCGTTACAGGAGTAAGCTAGTACTTCTTCCAAAGAGATTACACCATGACCAGATCTTCTGGAACATCGAAGCTTATGACCTCCAACCATCTCTATGCCATCACAGGTAAAAGTTGAATTATTCGTTACTTTACCCTCATCTAGAGCAGCTGCCACAACTAAGGGCTTAATAACAGAGCCCGGCTCAAAGTTATTACTGATGATTGTATTTCTCCACATAGCATTTAATGCATTCTGGTACTCTTCATCATTCATCGAATCTATTTCTTTTTTTGTATATATCTTACTTAAATCTCTTGGATTATTTAAATCATAATTCTCCGACTCCGCCATAGCATAAATCTCACCATTATTAGGATTCATAACAACGACTGAAGTGTTTTTATTTGGTATTTTTTCCGTAAATTCAGCAATCTTCTTTTCTACTATAGTCTGTATATTAACGTCCAGAGTAGATACTACATCGTGACCATTTGTAGCCGGATTAATCGTATCCTCCACATTGGAATCCGCATTGAAATAGCCGTATTGGCTACCATTAATTCCATTTAACTCCTCGTTATAGTAACCTTCAATTCCACTATTACCTACATTACCGGAAAAAGTAAAACCAAGCACCTTACTTGCCAAAGTATCAAATGGATAGGTCCTGATATAATCATCCTCAAACCAAACCCCTTTGACATAGGAGCCTTTTTGCTCCTTTTTCATTCGCTCCACTATTTCCTCAAATTTCTGTTTATCATTATAAGAAATCTCTTTCTTGTATATCACATAACTGGAAGTACTTTTTTCCTTTAATATAGAACGAATGTCTGCTTCATCTAGATGAAAGGCTTCTACAAGAGCGTTGATAGTAGGATCAACATATGGTGTAATCTCTTTTCCGCTTTTGTCTTTCCCGGTCGTCAACATGACTTTGGGATCTAGTATTAGGTTATATACCTTAACACTCTTTGCCAATACAGTGCCATTGCGGTCAAATATAGTCCCTCTTTTATATGGAATAACTGAGTGGCTATATGATTGCTGAGATAATACCTTTTTAGCATACCTTTCTCCATCCGTCTTATTTATATAAAACAGACGACCAATCAATACAAAAAAAATCAGAATAATAGCACAAAATACAAGCAATAAACATGCTTGCATTTTGGAAGAAAACTTTTTTATTTTATGTTCCTTTGTACGTTTTCTTGTCATAAAAACCCCCTATTTGTTTAACAACGAATTTAATATATCTGAGCTCTTTCCGTCAGGCACATCAGAGTATTGCTTTACAAAATCAGGTTTTTTACTTTCATAGGTAATAATCTGATTATCCTTTGCCAAGACCATACCTAACTGTTCTGTGGCAACCTTATATATTTCAGAAATAGACATAGTTGGCACGTTATCTGCAATGGCAGCATTTTCATCCTGAAGGCTCAACACTTCCTTTTTCATGGAAGTAAGTTCATTTTCCATGGAACGGACTGTAGTCTGTGCTTTCAGATATCCAATGGCCATATAAATAGTAAAACCTAAAGCCAATGCAAAAAATAACAAGGTGATTAAATCGATACCTCTATTTCTTTCCAGACGTCTGCTCTGCTGCTGTCTCTCTCTTCTCTGACTTCTCTCATATTCTTCTCGCTGCTGTTGCCTTCTTCTGTCAACTTCTGGATTTGTTACAGGTCGAAGTTTTCTTACTGTATTCCCATCTTCCTGATATCGTTCATAATAATTTCTTACAGCACTCATCCAATCACCCTTTATGTTTCTATATTCGTTCAAATACTCTTAATTTTGCACTTTTTGAACGGGAATTTACCTCTAACTCTTCTTCCGTCGGTAAGATGGGTTTCCTTGTGATTACTTTCCCCATAGACTTTCTGCCGCAAACACAAACTGGAAAAGAAGGAGGGCACACACATGGGTTCTCACTCTCACGGAATATAGTTTTCACAATCCTATCCTCCAAGGAATGGAACGTGATTACGCAGATTCTTCCGCCGGGATTTAATAGCCCTATCATTTCCTTCAGTGTGTTTTTCAATACTTCAAGTTCTTTATTACACTCAATACGGATTGCCTGAAAGGTCTTCTTTGCTGGATGACCCGTATTCATTCTAATTTTTGCTGGTATAGCAGCCTTAATGGCTTCTGTCAGTTGAAAAGTAGTCTCGATAGGAGCCTCATTTCTCATTCTCACAATGTGCTTTGCTATATTCTTGGCGAATTTGTCTTCACCATAGTCTCTGATAATACGATACAAGTCCATCTCGCTATAACCATTGACTATATCCTTAGCTGTCAGTTCACAGCGATCGTCCATCCTCATATCCAAAGGAGCATCCTCTCTATAAGAAAACCCTCTTTCCACCGTATCTAACTGGTAAGAAGAAACCCCTAAATCAAGTACAATACCATCTACTTTTGCAATATCAAGGTCTGTTAACACCTGCTTCATATTGCTATAATTACTTCTCACAATAGTGACTATATCCTTATAAGGAGCAAGCCTTTCACTACTTGCCTTAATGGCATCTGCATCCTGATCTATTCCTATAAACCTACCTGGCGCTTTAAGCTTCTTACATACCTGACTAGCATGTCCAGCGCCGCCCAAGGTTCCGTCTACATATATCCCATCTTCTTTGATATTCAGATTGCCAATTGTTTCTTCAAGCAATACTGAATAGTGTTTAAATTCCATAGAATTTCCTCCTAAAAGCTTAGACCAAATTCTGACATATGTTCAGCCACTTCATCCATATCACCATAATCATTGTTGCTCTCCCAACGTTCCTTCGCCCATATCTCCACTTTGTTGAGCACACCAACAAACACTACATCCTTCTCCAATGCGGCATGTTCCCTCAATTTGGATGGTATTAGGATTCTACCTTGCTTGTCCACCTCACAGGTAGCAGCCCCAGCCATAAAATAACGCTGTAACTGTCTGGCATCTTTACTTCCAGGAAGTTCTTTTAACTGTGAAACAAAGCTTGTCCATTCTTCTTCAGGATACACAAATAAACAGCCGTCTAAGCCTAGAGTAACCACAAATTCTTCTCCTAATGCATCTCTAAACTTGGCTGGAACAATAATTCTGCTTTTCGCATCTATTGTATGATTGTATTCCCCCATGAACATAGCATTCACCTGCTTTATCTACGGAAAGTTGGTTGTCTGATCATATCCTCCACTTTCGTGGTCTATTCCACCACTTTCCACCACTTTGCTCCACTTATAAGGTTATTTTAATATAGTTTTGGGTATTATTCAAGTATAAATAGCAACAAAAAAGAAGGCAAAATCCTCGTCGGGACTTGCCTTCTCTATATCTTGTCTATATTTCCTTACTTTATAGATTTTATACAATATATAGTAAAAATTAATCAATAATTTTTAACTAGTACTTTAGTCCTATTTATTAAACAAACCTTTTACCGTCATTTTTTTATGCCGGCGGTACGCGATAATTGCCACTCCTAGAAGCATTGCGCCTACACTGACAAGCTGAGAAATAGGGATTTTAGTTCCCCATAGTAACAATTGGTCGGTGCGTAGTCCTTCTATCCAAAAACGTCCTAGCCCATAACCAAATAAATATATAGCGATCATTTCCCCATCCACTTTTTTATGCTTGGAATACAGTATCATAATAATAAGCAACCCAAAATTCCATAAGGATTCATATAAAAATGTGGGATGGACCTGAATATAGTCAATGCCATTAATAGTCTTAATATTATGAAGCATCTGATCAGTAATACTATCCGCTGCAACTTCACTCTTCTTTATCTGCATGGCGAATAATCCAGTCGTATAATCCCCAAAGGCTTCACGGTTAAAGAAGTTCCCCCATCGTCCAATAATCTGACCGGCAATGAGGCCAAAAATACCGGTATCTGCAAGAACCCAGAAAGAGATTTTCTTAATCTTTGCATAGACAAGGGCACAAGTGAAAGCAGTTATCACACCACCATAAATAGCTAATCCACCATTGCGGATATTAAATATCTGCAGCGGATGCTCAACATAATAAGACCACCGAAAAATTACATAGTACAGTCTGGCACCTAACACAGATAAAACAATCGCTATTAATGCAAAGTCCAGATATATTTCAGGATCCTGGCCAGTACGCTTTGCCTGCCATCTGGCAACCAGATAACCAATAAACATTCCCAACGCAATAATAATGCCATAGTACGCGATAGGAAACCCAAATATATTGACTGATTTGCCGATATTATCAAATTCTATTCCCAGATTAGGAAACCTGATACTTACATCTAAAAACATTGTACTCCTTTCCACCGAAGCGGTGTTTGAGGCATAACAACCTATACATTAAAGCGGAACAGTACTACATCCCCATCCTGCATTACATATTCTTTTCCTTCTAGTTTAACTAAGCCCTTTTCTTTGGCGGCTGCGTGAGTACCACAGGATACTAGATTGTCGTAATTGACCACTTCCGCACAGATAAAACCTCGTTCAAAGTCTGTATGAATCTTACCTGCAGCCTGAGGAGCCTTTGTCCCTATCTTAATAGTCCATGCTCTTGTCTCCTGAACACCAGCTGTTAAAAAGCTCATTAGACCTAACAGTCGGTAGCTAGCTTTGATGAGTTTATCCAGACCAGATTCTTTGATTCCCAAATCTTCTAAGAATTCTTGTTTTTCTTAATCATCCAGTTCAGCAATCTCCTGATCAATCTGTGCGCAAACAACAAATACTTCACTGCCATCCTTAGTAGCAAACTCTCTAACTTCCGTTACAAATTCGTTGTTAGCTCCGTCATCAGCAAGATCTTCTTCCGTTACGTTAGCTGCATAGATAACTGGTTTTGCAGTAAGTAGGTTATAACCCTCAAATAAAGCCTTTTCCTCGTCGTCCTCAGTTTCGTAACCCATTGCAAGTTTTCCATCCTCCAGACGTGCTTTCAAACGATTCAAAAGTTCCAGTTCTTTAGCAAGAGTTTTATCCATCTTAGCTCCTTTTGCCACTCTGGATATACGTCTTTCTAAAATCTCTATGTCTGAGAAGATTAACTCTAACTGTATCGTCTCAATATCACGCAGTGGATCTACTGAGCCGTCCACGTGGATAATATTAGAATCCTCAAAGCAACGAACTACGTGAACTATAGCATCTACTTCACGTATATTGGATAAAAACTGATTACCAAGTCCCTCTCCCTTAGAAGCTCCTTTAACCAAACCAGCTATATCCACAAACTCTATTGTTGCATTGACAATTTTCTGTGTCTTATATAAATCTCCCAATACTTTAAACCTTTGATCAGGTACCGGTACAATTCCCACATTTGGATCAATGGTACAGAATGGATAATTGGCTGATTCAGCACCTGCTTTTGTTAATGCGTTAAATAAAGTACTTTTACCCACATTTGGTAATCCTACTATTCCTAATTTCATATGTGACATCCTTTCTTTCTATCCATCTATTGTTTTAGACAACGGTTTAGTCCTTGGATTCTATTACTATCAAAATTCCGGAATCAAAGGCAACGCATGCCTTCTCACCGACAACCTCATTACTCACTCCAAGACTATTTCCCTGTGTTAGTGTATACTGTTGTAAGGGATATTTAAATCCCTGTAAGGTAAGCCCAACAACCTTTTCAGAAAAAGGAAGTAAAGAAACATAACGACCCAAGCACTCACTTTTTGTAAGAGAAAAACTTTCATTTCTTAGATAGATTTTATTGTTCCTATCAAGTATACAAGCTTTTACCTGATAACACAATGGTATCATCAAAAGATTGATATTGGCTAATACATGATCGATCCTAGTGCCGGTTGCCCCTAAGAGTACAATCTCCTCTTGTTCTGTAACCTGGCTGCTAGCCCACTCCAGTGCTACCTGAGTATCCGTCATATCTTTTTCCGGCTTTAGATTGATGATTTCTGAGACATTCCCAAATATACCCTCTTTATACTTCCCGAGGACTTTAGCATCCACAGAATCAAAG
>JAEYRR010000138.1 GCA_023435505.1 Bacillota bacterium
ACGCCGCCTCATATCAATAAGTCTAGTAAGATACATAAAAATGAAACGTGGAAGATGAAGCTTTCCGTGGCTATTTGTGGTTTTTTAATTACGGTGCTATTGCTGGGGGGAGGCTACTATTTCTCGGATGTTTTAGGCAGGCATGAGGAAGCCTATGCTTTTGATAGCTTTGATAAGCCGACCGGAACATTAAAGCCTATAAATAGTAAGGATAAGTCAGAGGTTATACAGGTTGAAGAAGATAACAGTGTGAAGACGGCTGACTCTTCTAGTAGAATAGTTACAGACAAAGATGCGGTAAACGGACAGAAGGATACGAAAACCAAGATTTCCTCTAATACTGCGATTAATATAGAGGAAAAAGGACAGGAGTTTAAGGATGCAGCCTTTATAGGAAACTCTTTGGTTGTCGGGTTTAAACAGAGCTGTGATGTATCGGGGGCTAGTTTTTTTGCCTGTCAGAGTTTAGATATAAATGACGCTTTTGATAAGGCATTTGTACTAGATAGAGAGACGAATAGCAAACTAACTATTTTACAGGCACTCAGTAAGAAGCAATTTAAAAGAATCTACCTTATGTTTGGGATCAATGAATTAGGTTGGCCTTATGCGGATGTATTTATAGAGAAATATCAGGAGCTGATTAGTAAGATTAAAAAACTGCAACCCAAAGCAGCGATTTATGTGCAATCTATATTGCCTGTAAGCAAAAGCTGTTCGGATCGGAAACCTGTATTCTCAAAGGATAATGTAATAGCACATAATAAGCTGTTAAAAAAGATGAGTGTAGCGATGAAAGTCAACTATCTGGATGTATACAGTTCTTTGTGTAATGAGAAAGGGTATTTACCCGAGAATACTAGTACGGATGGAATCCATTTACGAAAAGTCGGATATAGTAAGTGGTTGGATTATCTATTGAAAGAAAAGAGTAAAGAATAATTTTGGAGGAATTATAAGATGAACATAGAAGCTACAGATAGATTATTGGGTAAGGGGCAGAGATTGGGAGGCCTTTTTCTATGTGGCATAGCAGCCTTAGGAATGGTTAGCTGTGGAGGAGGCGGTACTAAAGAGCCCTCACCTAGCTCGCCATCTGTAACTGATATGCCTGTTAGTGTCAATATCGGTGTAAGCGCACTGGGAAAAGAGATCTTTGAGACCGGAGATTATACTGATGAACTGTCAGAGCTTGCAGATGATATGTTTGATGCAGTATTCCAGACCGTGGATCTTAATATGCTTACTTCGAAGGTAGCCTATGTAGGTTCTGGAGCTTCTGCAGAACAGATTGTGGTAGCCGAAGCTAAAGATGAGGCTAGTGCAGGTAAGGTGCAAGAGGCCCTTGCACAGAAGCTACAAGATGATATCAGTCAGAATGAAGATTACCTTCCACAGGAAGTTAGTAAATTACAGAAGCCGGTACTTGTGGTAAGCGGTAACTATGTAATCCTTTGTGTTTCCAACGATAATGATAAAATAGAACAAATACTTTTAAAGAAGGGTATCAAGTTATAGAATAGGGATTCTTTAGAAGGAGGAAGTAGACTTATGTCTGCATCTTCCTTTTATTTTATGACTAAAGGAGCAGGGTATGGTTTTTAGTAGTATATTATTTCTTTTTCGCTTTTTGCCAATTGTGATTCTCTTGTATTTTATTATTCCAAGAAAGTTTAGAAATGTAGTTCTATTATTGAGCAGTCTTATTTTCTATGGCTGGGGAGAACCAAAGTATGCAATTCTAATGATTGCAACCATCTTAGTGGATTATATAACAGGCTTGTTGCTGGAGAGGTTTATGAATCAGGATAGAGCCTTGGCAGCGAAAGTTACTTTGATTATCTCAGTAATACTCAATTTAAGCGGATTATTTTTCTTCAAATATATTGGTTTTATTACGGAAAATATAAACAATATCCCAGGCGTGGATATTACCGTTCTTAAAGTAGCACTTCCTATAGGTATTTCCTTTTATACCTTTCAGAGTATGTCTTACGTCGTGGATGTATACTGGGGAGTGTGTAAAGCGCAGCACAACATTATATCCTTCGGAACTTATGTTACACTATTCCCGCAGTTGATTGCAGGGCCTATCGTACAGTATAAGACTGTCGCTGAACAGTTAGAGAACAGAAAAGAAACGGTTAGTCAATTCTCTGAGGGAGTTTTCCGCTTTATGTCTGGTCTTGGTAAAAAAGTTCTTTTTGCCAATAGCATCGGAATTCTATGGGACCAGATCTCGGTCATTCCAGTTAGTGAGCTGCCGGCTGCGACAGCTTGGCTTGGAGCACTGGCGTTTGCCCTACAGATTTATTTTGATTTCTCCGGATATTCTGATATGGCCATTGGTCTTGGCAAGATGTTAGGTTTTACTTTTCTTGAAAACTTTAACTATCCCTACCTGTCAAAGAGTATCACAGAGTTCTGGAGAAGATGGCACATCTCTCTTGGTACCTGGTTTAGGGAGTATCTATATATCCCGTTAGGAGGCAATCGCTGCTCTAAGTCTAAACAGATACGAAATATTGCCATTGTTTGGATTCTTACTGGTCTTTGGCATGGAGCAAGCTGGAACTTTGTGGCTTGGGGGGCTTATTTTGGAATCATCCTGTTAATAGAAAAACTATTCCTAGGCAAATTGCTTGTTAAGGTACCGGCTATTTTGCAGCATATATATACACTGGTTATTGTGCTGATCAGCTGGGTCATCTTTGCCTTTGAAGACTTGGGACAGGCTTTCTCTTATATTGGTGCGATGTTCGGTACCGGTAGAGGATTTGCAAATACTGAGACCATGTACTTTATTACTGGTAATCTCATCATTCTAATTATTCTGTTAGTTGGAGTGACTGATTATCCGAAAAAGTGTGTCATGACAGTATCTACATGGATGAGCAGAGCAAGAGCCCTTCCACAGTATTGCTA
>JAEYRR010000191.1 GCA_023435505.1 Bacillota bacterium
AGAGAGGATAGTCCGGAGAAGGAACTAACACCTCATCACCAGTGTCAAGCAGTGCAGACATTGATAGATTAATCAGCTCACTGACCCCATTTCCGGTATAGATATCTTCAATCGAAACGTTAGGAAGGTTCTTTATTTGGGAGTACTGCATAATCGCTTTTCTGGCAGAATAAATTCCTTTAGCCGCAGAATATCCTTCGCATTCAGTTAATTGTCTTTGCATATCATATACAACTTCGTCTGGAGTACGGAAACCAAATGGTGCCGGATTGCCAATGTTTAGCTTTAGTACGTGGGTGCCGCTTTCCTCCATTCTTGCTGCTTCATCAACAACAGGTCCCCTTACATCGTACAATACATTATCTAATTTTGCTGATTTTTTAAATTCACGCATAGTTATCTTCCCTTCTACCATAGAACTCGCATCATTTGATTTAGTCTTTGAATCATCCCCATATAACCATTTGATATCAACCTTCAGTGTATCAGCAAGAAAACGGCCGATATTATGCCTAGGAACAGCCTTTCCGCTTACATACTGGCTAATCTGGCTCTTGCCAAGCTTAACGCCCTGTATAGTGGCTGCTCGAAGCAGATCCACTTGTTTTAACCCCTCTTTCTTCATTGCTTCCTTTATGCGTTCTGCAAATACTGAATCAGCCAAAGTTCATTCTCCTTCCACACTTTTATTGGGACTTGTTCAATTTTAACAATAAAAAGTTCATTTGCTTAAACCAACAATAGCACATCAGCAATTAAAATACAAGTATTTTCCAGTAAAAGTTTAAATTTTTTTGTATTATAAAAAATAGTTCATTTTAAAGAAGGTAAACAGTGAAAAAGTTCATTTTACAGTTGTGTATCAACCTGTTCCTTTATATGAAAAAGGGATGCCAAACATAGTAGTATGGCATCCCTTATTGCTATTCTGATTGTACTGCTTCGCGCTCTTCTAAGGCCTTTGCAATTTTCATGTCATTGACACAAATATGGTTTACAAGCCAATCATATAAATAATTTAAAAGGCTCATAATGGTTTCTTCCTGAGCAAAATCAACGGTATCAAAGTCAATTTTCTCTAAGGTCTCAACGAAATCGTTATGTTCCACAATATGAGAGAAAAACTTCTTGTAGTTGATGCTTTTCATAAATTCTTCTTCATGACCAAAATGATACTGTGTGTAGTCTTTTAGTTCCTTTATGACTTCAATTATGTAATCGTATTTATCTGGTATGTAATCATCATGAGATATTTCATATAAACGGTTTGTGATTTCAAATAATTTAGTATGTTCTTCATCCACGAACTTAATTCCTGTAAAATATTCAGCCTTCATCTCGTACATCATACTACCTTCCTTCTTCTTTAATTTGTTTTGTCGTATTATAGACATTTTAAAAACGAAACCAATAAATATGTATATATATGAAACATATTACATTATTATGGAAAATAAATCAATAGGTAGTAGTCCCTAAGAGTACCTTTTTCTTGTTTCTGGAAAATGGATTGTGTATAATATAAGGTAGCAATAACAAAGGAGGAGTTTGAGATGCCATTTAATAAAGATTTTTTATGGGGAGCAGCTTCTGCAGCATATCAGATTGAGGGAGCATTCGATGAGGATGGAAAAGGTATGGGAATCTGGGATACCTTTGGACAGAAAAAGATGTATATAGCGCATGGGGAAAATGGAAATGTAGCCTGTGATCATTATCATAGATATAAGGAAGATGTTATGCTGTTAAAGAATATGGGGCTAAAAAGCTACCGTTTCTCTATCAGCTGGCCTAGAGTATTGCCTCAGGGAACAGGTGAGGTGAATGAAAAGGGCTTGCAGTTTTACATAAACTTAGTGGAGGAACTTCTGGATGCTGGAATTACTCCAATGGTTACACTTTATCACTGGGACCTACCTACTGCTCTTTATGAAAGAGGTGGTTGGAAGAATCCTGAGATTGTACAATGGTTTGAGCATTACGCCGACGTAATTTCAAAGACTTTTGCAGGAAAGATTAAGTATTGGATGACGTTTAATGAGCCACAGATGTTTGCTGGCTTTGGATATGTTCTGGGATTAGATGCACCTTATGAAAAGGTAAATCATGAGGAGTTCATGCGAATCAGCAAAAATATCTTTCTGGCGCATGGAAAGGCAGTTCTTAAAATCCGTGAGAATTGCCCTACCGATGTAAAGGTGGGCTTTGCTCCTACCAACGATTGCATAATACCAAAAGATTGTGCAAAGGAAACCATAGAGGCAGCAAGAAAAATTAGTTTTGACATAGATAAGGATTCTTACTCCTACGGGATTACTTGGTGGTCAGATCCTATCGTAAAGGGAGAATTCTCGGCAGAAGCCAAGGAGACCTTTAAAGACACATTGATTGCTATCAGTGATGAGGAATGGAATATCATTGCTCAACCTCTGGATTTCTATGGCTTTAACGTATACCAAGGAAAAAATGTGTTATCAGAGTATCAGCCATTGGGCTATGATCGATATGCATACTGTGGTAGTCCAAGGACAGCCATGGATTGGAATGTTACGCCGGAAGTAGTGTATTGGAGCTGTAAGTTTCTATATGAACGCTATGGACTGCCACTTATGATTACCGAAAATGGGATGGCAGACATAGACTGGGTGGCTTTAGATGGTGGAGTTCATGATTCTGCTCGTATTGATTTTATCCATCGATATCTTCTGAGCTTAAAAAGGGCAGTAGAGGAAGGCATACCAGTTATCGGTTATCAATATTGGTCAGTGATGGATAACTTTGAATGGAATCGTGGATATGACAGGAGATTTGGTCTCATTCATGTGGATTATCGTACCATGGAAAGAACCATGAAAGATTCCGCCTATTGGTATAGGGAGGTAATCAAGACAAACGGTGAGAACCTGTAGTAACTGGTACTTATAGTCTTTTTGTTTCATGGAGGTTATAATGAGACGCAGAAAAAACCGTAGAAAGATAATCATATTGTCAGGTATCATCCTTACACTTGCTATAGCAGCAGGTGTTGCGGGCTTTTTCTTGGTGAACAAAAAAGAGAAAGTAAAGGAAAAGCAGCCTGAAGAGTTAATAGTGGAATACATGGGCCATATTGTAAAGCAAGAGTATGAAGCAATGTATGCCATGATAAATAAAGAAAGTATCACAGACCTTAACCAGAAGGAGTTTATAACCAGAAACCAAAAGATATATGAAGGTATGGAGACACGGAATCTTCAACTGAGTAATATAAAGAATATGGACCCTGGTGCGGATAAGGTCACGGTATCTTACACGACCTCTTTTGATACGATTGCAGGAAACGTCAGCTTTAAGAATAAGGCAACCTTTGTACATACGGAGACAGGGTATGAACTTAGATGGAAGGACAGTTTAATACTGCCTCATTTAACCGAAACTGACAAAATACGAGTTACGACCACCAAGTCGGAACGTGGACAGATATTGGACCGTAATGGTAAGGTGCTGGCAGGTAAGGGAAAAGCCTCCTCCGTTGGTATTGTGCCAGGAAAATTAGAAGACAGGGAAGGTTCCTTAAAGAAACTGTCACAGTTATTAGGGATCGATGTAAAAACCATAAAAAGCAAATTAGAAGCAAAATGGGTAAAGGAGGATTCCTTCGTTCCTATCACTACCATTATGAAAGTAAATGAGTTGGATTTACTAAAAGTGAATCCTGATGATAAGTTATTAAAGGAGCAGAAGAGACAGGAAAAACTTCTTGCAATTAAGGGAATTATGATTTCTGATGTAGAGGTTCGCTCTTACTCCTTGGGGGAGATAGCAGCACACCTGATTGGTTATGTTCAGAATGTAACGGCAGAGGATTTAGAAGCCCATCCCGGTGAAGGCTATGATGAGAACAGTGTCATCGGCAGAAGTGGAATGGAAGCTTTATATGAGAAAGAACTGAAGGGAACGGATGGACACGACATCCTTATGTTAGATGAGGACGGCAATGAAAAAGAAGTGGTAGCGACTATAGCAGAGAAAAATGGTCAGGATATTAAACTTACGATAGACTCTGAATTGCAGACCTCTTTATATCAGCAGTTTAAGGAGGATCGAGGATGTTCAGTGGCTATGAACCCATATACCGGCGAGGTCTTAGCCCTTGTCAGCACACCTTCATACGATAATAATGATTTTATTCTTGGTATATCCAAGACACAATGGACTTCCTTAAACGAAGATAAGGATAAACCACTATACAACCGGTTCCGTCAGGTGTGGTGTCCAGGGTCTACTTTTAAACCAATTATTGCGGCCATCGGATTAGAGGATGGTGCTATTAAACCTAATAAAGACTATGGAAAATCAGGAAAGTCTTGGCAGAAGGACTCATCTTGGGGTTCCTATCATGTTACAACAGTACATACCTATGAATCTGCCACATTAAAGAATGCCATTATGTATTCCGATAATATCTATTTTGCAAAAGCAGCCCTTAGAATCGGAGCAGACAAACTAGCCCAAGAGCTAATTACCCTGGGATTTACTAAGAACCTACCTTTTGAGATTACCATGTCAGCCTCTAAGTATTCTAATAAAGAGAGTATAACATCTGAGATCCAGCTTGCTGACAGCGGCTATGGTCAAGGACAGGTACTAGTTAATCCATTGCATCTTGCAAGTATCTATACTGCTTTCTTAAATAAGGGTGATATCATAAAACCATATCTAAAGGTTAAAAAGGATGCTACAGGTGAGGTCTGGATTCCTAACGCTTTTTCAAATGAGACAGTGAAACAGGTACTTGAAGGTGTTAAGGCGGCTGTAAATGATCCCAATGGAACCGGATATGCTGCCCATCGGGAAGACATTGTACTAGCAGGAAAAACAGGGACTGCTGAACTTAAGGCTACCAAAGAAGATAAGGATGGCACGGAAATAGGCTGGTTTTCTGTATTTACCATGGAGAAGGATGTCAAGAAACCAGTCCTCATTGTTAGTATGGTAGAGAATGTTAAGGACATCGGTGGCAGCTCCTATGTGGTAAAAAAAGATAAGGAAGTACTGGATGCTTACTTAAAATAAAGGAAAACGAGTTACATCTGCAAGGAGGATATAGTATGCTTAAAGGCGGAGATATGATAGTAGGATTGACTAAGCTTCCTACCTATGAACTGGATAGTGCGATTAAGATAAAAAGGGCTTTTGTAGGTGATAAGCAGACTATTCTAGATTTCGTGAAAGAAAACTTCAGTAAACAATGGATCTATGAGGTAGAACATGCCTTAATGGCAGAGGTTAGCAAATGTTTCATTGCAACAGAAAATGGAAGAATCTTAGGGTTTGCCTGTTACGATTCCTCTGCAAAAGGTTTCTTTGGCCCAATTGGTATCCTAGAGTCAGAACGAGGAAGGAACATAGGGACAGCCCTATTAATTCGAACACTTGAGGCAATGAGAGAATATGGTTATGCCTATGCTGTCATAGGTTGGGTAAGTGAGGCAGAGCATTTTTATCGAAAAACAGTAGGTGCCGAATATATTAAGAACGGCAATCCTGAGAACAGTGTTTATTCTAATTTGATATTCATGTAGGCGTTCATGTATGTACTGTGTAGCGTATATGTGATACAATCTACTAAATTGTCACTTTATAAATCATAGGAAAATAATTAGGAGTTTAGGATGCTAATGAATAACATAGGTAAACTAAAATATATCCTGCTATCTGCAGCTTTGCTTTTGGTTGTTCCTTGTATGGGTAGTACACTAAAGGTGCATGCAGCAACTGTAGTACCTACAGATGTAACAAAGCCTTCCAAGGGGTGTGTCCTAGTTGGGACCAGTGGGAACTATGTTTCTGATGTAGAGGCTGTATTAAAACAAATGAATGCATATAGGCTGGAAGCATGTAAAAAAGGGTATAAGAATCCTGAAACAGGAAAACCTCTAACACTCAAGGATTATAAACCCCTATATTGGTCCTATGATCTGGAGTATATTGCACGAATTCGGGCTGCTGAAAACAGCGTGACCTTCAGTCATATTAGACCTTCCGGAAAAAGCTGCTTTACTCTCCAATCTCCTAAGGGGATTGGAAGCTCTTGTGAGATTATTGCAGGAAGTAGTCAAAGTGATACTCCAGGAGATTTACAAAGTATTATGAAATCTCTAAATTTATGGTATAGGGAGAAGGAACTCTGGCTTAAAGGGCAAGGGACTTTTTTAACTACCGGCCATTATACTTCTATGATTAATCCTTCATATCGATATATAGGACTAGCAACCTTTACATACTCTTGTGATAATGGAAAATGGGCATACGTTACCTGTGGAGAGTTCTCCCAAAGCAAAAGCTTAAATCGTTCTAATATAAAGGACTCAGGAAGCAGTGTGCAAACAGTTGAGATTAATAAATCTTTGTTGAATAAAACGGTGATCACCGGAGCAACAACTTTAATGTACGGGAAAGAGACAACTTGGAAAGTAAGCTTAAAGACGAATGTAGATAGATTGGATAAGGCAACTCTTTTGCCTATTGGTTCTGTTACCTGGAAATCCTCTAATCCTTCAGTAGCAAAGGTGGACTCTACAGGAAAGATCCTTGCCGTAGGAAGTGGTACCGCTAACATTACAGCCCATACAAAAGGTGGGACTATCGCAAGTCGTAAGATCACGGTTAAAGGATATTCCATTAAGAATTTAACGATAGGTCTAGACAGGACAATCTCTGTTTATAATGGAAAAAAACAGTTGCCAAAAGTGATTGTAAAGGATAGTAGTGGTAACCAGATCAAAACCGACAATTATACGATTTCCTATGTGGGAAATTATAAAAAAATAGGAATCTACAAAGTAAAGATAACCTTTAAGAAGAAATATAGCGGCAGTCTGACCTTATCCTATTCCATAGTACCGCCAAATACAGGAATCAATCGTATAGTTATCAGTAAAAGAACCATGAAGGTAAGCTGGAAGAAGCAGTTAAATCAGATTACCGGTTATCAGATAAAGTATGCTACAGATCTCACTTTTAAAAAGGGAAAACAGTACATCACCATATATGGTACTAATAATATAAAAAAGACCATAAAAAACCTGCAATCCGGGAAATGGTATTATGTCAAAATCCGTACCTTTAAGATGGTTGGAAGAGATAAGGTATACTCGAAATGGTCGGGGGTAACTGTAGTTAGGATACAGTAAATAAAAACTGGAGGAATATTGGCTTTCCTCCAGTTTTATTTACTTTTACCGTAAACATAAAATAATAAGGATAGATTAAGAAATAAATAATTTTATATATAACAAAGGGTGTTTCTGTATTGTGTACAATGGTGTCATATAATTAATAGGAGGTATAAATGAATGGAAGATAAGCAGATTACCGAATTATTTTGGGCAAGGTCGGAAATGGCCATCCCCAAAATACATGAGAAGTATGGTGAATACTGTTACTCGATTGCTTTTAATATCTTAAATTGTGAGGAAGACGCCAAAGAATGTGTTAATGAGTCCTATAAAAGAATAGGGACTATGATTCCGCCCAATAAACCAAGTAATTTAGCTATTTTTATAGGGAAAATTGTCCGAAATATTGCTTTAGACAGATATGAGAAGTCTCCCCTTGTGCTAGAAGAACTGCAGGAATGTATACCTGGTAACAGGGAAGGGAGGAACAATGCCGATAATATAGTACTTTCAGAAGGACTGAATCGTTTCCTGTGGTCACTATCTTTAGATAAGCGAAGAATGTTTATACGGAGATACTGGTATGTGGCTTCCATAGAAGAAATAACTAAGGCCTATTGCATCAGCAAGAACAAGGTTAAAAATAAACTTCTCTGTATCAGAAAAGAACTAAAAGAATTTTTTGAGAAGGAGGATCTATCTATAAAAGAGGAGAGAATTCTTGCTGCATGCAGTCAGATAAAGGATGCCTTCATCGAAGAAGCTTCACCCCAAAAGGATGATCTCATTCACAGGCAACATAAGCGAAGAATAAGGATAGCGTTAGCTGGATGTGCTCTTCTTGTCTGTGTAGGGATTTTAAGTGCATGGAGACTTGGGCTCTTCGATAAGAAGTGGCCGAAAAAGATTATATATTATAACAGTATAGAGATTGAGAAACTTACAGTACCAAAGTGGGAGGAACTTACCATTAGTGATCAGTATAATATGGTGCTTTATAATACAGTGGAGTATGAAAGCAAGGTGACTAAGGTAGGGGCTAATCAGATTGGGGATTTGCTGGGGAAAGAACAGTTAACGTCAAATCATGAATCCTTAAAGGAACAAAAGACCACCGAAGCTTCCTTATATCAAATTCGAGGTATTTCTTCTGCATGTGCCATTGCGTTAAAGTTTCAAGGGCAGTCAGAGTATTATGCATATATAAATATTAGATATAAATCAAAGTCCTTAGGACAATTTATAGAAGATCTGAATCTAAAGGAGAATATATCATTTGGCTCCGTCTGGTATTCCTACCTCAATAGAAGGGATAAGTTTTCGGGGGTGGAGTTTGTCGACCTTAAGGACTCTGTTATCTGGGAGATGCTTTTAGAGGATACAGGTGCCAAGGCAGTGACCGGAATGGACTTTGAAAAACGGGATTTTGTAGAAAACATGTCTATCTCTATTGATTATCCACTCCTTGGCTATAAGAATATCAGCCTAGGAATCACCCAGGATGGATATCTTACGACGAATCTACTAGACTCTGGTAGTGCGTTCTATATAGGTGAAGAGAGGGCGAATAGGTTCATGGATTATGTTATAGATAATTGTAAGGGTTATAGCATTAAATATGTCCCTGTCGATGATGGCATACCAGAAGTATTGCCGGAATAAAGGCATAGTTATGTTATAATAAATAAAATCGCTTTTTAGGAGGTACAAAAGGTGAGAATAAGTAAAGTGATTGCCATTCTCTTGTTGGTGGTTTCAATAGTTTTAGCGATAGTAAGTGTAATAGTGCTACCGGAGACGGTTATTACCCAGGTTTCCTTCAGTAGTTCCAATGTTAGTACAATGCCAAAATGGGGAGCAGTCCTACTTCCCACTTCTTTAGGAGTCGGATTTTCTATGGCAGCCTTACTTAGTAAGAAAGAGATGCAGACAACTGCCAAATATCTATTGGTTTCAGCAGTGGGAGTATTTGCTTTTGTCATA
>JAEYRR010000240.1 GCA_023435505.1 Bacillota bacterium
TAGACAAGATAGCTGCGATGGCATTTGAAAAAACCTTTGCTAACAGACAGTTCAGTTTCGAAGGTGTATAGCGGCTGGACGACCTCTAATTCTTGGTCTGATGTCAAGAAAAAGAATACTCGCTTATTCTGTGCCTCTATATATTCAATATCATGGAGATATATTTTCCGAAATCCACTCACTGTTTTCAAGGTTAGATTCTCAGGCTCCTGACATTTATCGGTGGTACAATCATCCATGATCTCTTTTAATCTTTGGTATGTAATCGGTTTTATACAGTAATCAGTTGCCTTTACGGAATAGGATTGTAGGGCAAACTCCGGTGAAGTGGTTAAAAAGATAATTTTCACTGTTTTATCTCTGCTACGTAGTTCCTTTGCAACATCCATTCCATTTAAGAGCGGCATGATAATATCAAGAAATACAATATCATAGTAGACGAGATTACTTTCCCTAATCAACGTATCACCATTATCAAAGCAATCAATATCAAGCTGAGAGGATGTGACAGCAGACCATTTTTCAAGCATCCGTTTTGTGTCCAAAAGACAATTTTCCTCATCGTCACATATTGCGATCCGAAGCATTCACACTCCCCCTTTTCTTTTGACAATAATTTAGGATATTTTAGCACAAATATACAGTATAATCAACATTTCTCAATGCAATTCACTTCTTTATAACTGATTTGGTTGAAATATATGGTATTACATTATAAAATAAAACAGTAATAAAGTTTCCTATATTTCTGATAGATACATAAGAGGAGGATTTAGATATGGTTCATATACTGTTAATCATAATATATTTAGCCTTTATTAGTTTAGGCTTACCAGATGGTTTATTAGGCTCCGCTTGGCCTACCATGTATACTGAGCTAAATGTTCCTATTTCCTATGCAGGAATTATTTCTATCATTATTGCAGCAGGTACTATTGTCTCTAGTTTATTGAGTGATCGACTTACGTTAAAGTTAGGGACGGGGAAAGTGACTGCAATTAGTGTTGCTACTACGGCAATCGCAATCTGGGGATTCTCCATTTCAGGCTCATTTTGGGTGCTATGTTTATGGGCAATACCTTATGGACTAGGTGCAGGAAGTGTAGATGCATCATTAAATAATTATGTAGCCCTTCACTATGAGAGTCGTCATATGAGCTGGTTACACTGCATGTGGGGAGTAGGTGCCACGGTTGGGCCTTATATTATGGGCTATACATTGACTAGTGGCAGAGGCTGGAGTTCAGGGTATCAATATGTTGCCATTATTCAAGTTGTTCTAACGGGCATTATATTATGTAGTCTTCCAATGTGGAAGGGTAGAAAGTCAGAGGAGACACATCATGATAAAGCTCGAAAACCTCTTTCTTTAAAGGAGATTATACATATATCTGGAGCAAAAGAAGTTATGCTATGTTTTTTTTGCTACTGTGCAGTAGAACAAACCGCTGGTTTATGGGCAAGTAGTTATTTGACCTTATCTAAGGGGATGAATGCTGATATAGCGGCTAGCTTTGCAAGTATGTTTTTTATTGGAATTACCGTAGGCCGTGCGCTTAGTGGCTTTATCACCATGAAGCTTAGTGATACATCGATGATTCGTTTAGGAGAGAGTATCATAGCTGCCGGCGTTGGTATTATGTTTCTTCCAGCGGGTGAGACAGTAGCCCTCATTGGTTTACTATTAATAGGTCTTGGATGCGCACCAATTTATCCTTGTATTATTCATTCTACACCTATCCGTTTTGGCGCAGATAGATCACAGGCGATGATCGGTGTTCAGATGGCTAGTGCCTATGTAGGAACCTTATTAATGCCTCCAATCTTTGGTCTAATAGCAAAATATATTACCGTTGGTTTATTACCACTTTATTTGCTTGTCATTTTAGTTTTAATGATAGTTATGCATGAGTTACTTAATAAAAAAACCTCATAAAATGATTTTGATATAAAATCAGATAGAACGAAATAGAGCAGAAGGCTTGTCAAAGGCCTTCTGCTCTATTTTTTGTAGAGGTTAATTGTAAAATGATGGTTAAAATGATAAAATGATAAAAGTCGAAAAAATAGAAGATATCTTAAAATTTTAGGAAAAAAAGATTTCTAGAGGAATATTATGTTGAGTGATGACAAATTCTTCAAGTTCGTTTATAATGGGTATAGTGATTACATAGTAGTATTTTCAAGGAGGGCTCATTTTGAAAAAATTATCAAGAAAATTAATAGGCGTGATATTCATAGTTGCTATGATGATGACATTAATGATAAGTAAGACGCCATATGCATATGAATCTCATGCATCAGACGGTAATGTTTTTGTAGTAAATCTAGGGAATGTATCAAAAAGTGACTCAATAGTAACTTTCCCGGATGCCGTAGTTTCAACTGATGGTAGTGATACAATTACGAGTATGACTATATCAGTTGATAAGGGAAGTATTAACACAGCAGGGGATATAATGGATTCACTTGATAAGCATCAGACAGTTTCCTGGATATGGCCTAGTGGAGAGGTTGCAAGTTCTGTCCAAGCTAAACTTAGAACCATTTCGTTTGGTTACGAGGCAGGTATGAAGGTAACTGTCGTAGTAGATGGAAATAAGATGAAATTACCAGATGATAGTAGTAAAACTACTATAACGTCGTTTATTCCAAATACACCTCAGGGGTCTGCAAATGTTGACGGTAGTGTACACTATTATATGTATGTAGAAAAAGAGGATATTCATTGGGATCAAGCATATGATTTGGCCAGATCCTATTATTTTATGGGAATGAGAGGGTATCTCGTAACCATAACTCAGCTAGAAGAGGATAAAATTCTGGATAAGATAACAGATAATGGTGCGTGGGCTGGAGGTCTAAGACTTTCAGAATCCTTTGATACGGCAAATTATGATTCTGCACTGGCATCTGCATATTCAAAACCATCCACAACAGCTGGCTCTCACTGGGTTTGGTGTAATGGCCCTGAAAAGGGAATAGGGATAAATAATAGTGGTAGTACTGATTCGACTAAAAAAGACGCAACACATTCAGTAACGGAGTTTAAAGAAGGATATAGTAACTGGAGAAGAGCAAAGAATGATGCTACTAACCAGGAACCAAATAATTATGGTGATAGTGAATGGTGTATGCAGGTTCATTACCCAGAAGATGAAAGCGCTCAGCAAGCCGCAAATGGGGCTGTAAAAGGGTGGAATGATTTGCACAATGAGTCTAATTCCCATGTAAAAATTATGGGATATTTTGTTGAGTTTAGTAACTATCCAAGTGGATTGGCTCAAGGTTATAATGAAAGTTATATTACTTCAGTGACAAAAGCTGTAGATCATTCTCACGTATATGATATTTCCTTTAACGAAGATGGGGATGACAAGAATGATAATATAGTTATTTCTTGTGATTGTGGAGACAAATATGAGTTTAGCGTAAAGGCAGAGGATGCGACTTATACAAGTGCCCAATACATAGGAACGGATTTAAGTGATGGGATCACAAATGCTTATTCAAATTACAAAGTGAATATTGAATATGAAGGTACAGGGACTAC
The DNA here is from genome assembly GCA_023435505.1 of Bacillota bacterium. Classification (GTDB taxonomy): domain Bacteria; phylum Bacillota; class Clostridia; order Lachnospirales; family Lachnospiraceae; genus KM106-2. Next base: position 3,554 of record JAEYRR010000240.1, read on the forward strand.
TGATTATACAAAATCAACAACGCCACCAACAAACGTCGGTACATATAAAGTTATTGCGACATTAGTAGATGGATCAGGTAACACAGTAAAGGATTCTACAAATAATAATGATGTTATCGTAACAAATGCATTTGAAATAACAAAAGCAGATCTTACGATAACTCCAAAGACGCAGGATAGATATGTTGACGAATCTGTAAGTTCAAATACTTCTGATGTTTCAGTGACGGGATTGTTAGGATCAGATTCACTAGATACAGTAGTAA
>JAEYRR010000381.1 GCA_023435505.1 Bacillota bacterium
TCCATAAGTCCTCGCAGATCTCCACTGCTAATGTAAAAAGAGGCATCTCCCTACATGTAAATAATAAATTCGTTCCAAATGGAATCTGCTCACCGGCAATATTAACCATCTCATTCTTATTATCACCATGACAGAAATATCTGCCCTCATAAAACTCTGAATAATTAGGAATACTGGATTTAGGAACCAAGCCTAAGATTCCTCCATCATGAAGAATTGCGGCTACATTATATAACTTCTGATGCTTCATCATTGGCAACCCAACTACTGCAGTAATCTCCATATTCTTGGTCATCTTCGCCAAGACATCCAGCTCCTGAATAGCCGCTTTTAATAGGGTATCCTGCAAAAATAGATCCCCACAGGTATAACCGGTAATACATAACTCAGGGAAGACCACCAGCTTTATTTTATTCTCTTCACACTGCTTTATCATGCTGGTAATCTGCATGCTATTGTAACGACAGTCTGCCACCTTGATAACAGGTGTTGCGCAGGCAACCTTTAAAAATCCGTATTTCATCTATAAATCCTCCAAATGGATTGGTATTCGTAGTATTACTTTCATTATAAAGATAGTCTTAATAAATAACAAGTGCTTTATTCACAGCAAAAAAGCCAACCACTTAGTGAGTTCACAATAAGTGATTGGCTTAACTAATGTATTCCATTAATACTGATATACCTCTGTATTATAGTCTTTGACTTTTTTCTTCATACTAACAGACTTCCGCCCTCGATACATGCACAGATCATATGTACAATCAATAATATACCATTTCTTTGTTTGAGAATTATAAACCTTGTTCCATGCATGATAACCACTGACTATTTTGCTATATCCAGTAACTAATTTAGTCTCTATTCCTATCCCTCGAAGCATGGATGCAAATACCGAAGAAATGTCGTAGCAGATTCCCTTCTTTGTTCTATAAGTAGCATTGACGTCTGGTATATACTGCCTCTTCAAAGAGCTTAACCCTCTTTGCTTTGCATAATCGTATTTAAAATTCTTGTACATATACTGCCATAATGCCTTTATCTTGGCCTCCTTGGTTTTACACTTCGCGGTCAAGGCCCTAGCCTTTTTAATTACTGCATTGCTAGCCTTAAAATTGATAATAATATGGGTCGGCTTAAAAGCCAATCTAGTCGGAGTTAATTTCAGCGATACGGTATTCTGGGCCAGGATGGCATACTGCGTACCTTTAATGTTTTTACAAAGCAGAATCTTGTAGGTCCCATTACCTTCTGTCAAAGGAATTCTCACATAGTTACTTCCTTTTTTTAATTCATATTGATACTGGGTATTTCCTTTAACCACCAAAACTTTTGTCTTTTTGGAATCAGGGTTTTTGTATTTATACGTAATGGTACCATTTTTATTATTCACAATAGTTACGCCTGCATTTGTAGCTGCTTTAACTGTAGACAATGGTACAAACAATACAAACACCATTAATAATCCCAGAATAATAGGAATATGTCGCATCTTAATTTTCATTACATTCACCCCTTCGGTAGCTGGCTGCCGTCTTATAGGCCCTATAGCTTTGCGTCCTTAATTTTCATTAAGTTTGCCTTTTCGTTGATAAGTTATACTTTTAATCTACACCGTACAATAAGCCTTGTAGCCCCATCGTCTTCACAGGAGATTAAAGTTAATGTAGTCTCATCATCAATATCCTCAGTTACACTCATGTCATCTGGACTTACCACAAACTGGTCGTATACCTCATATGTATAAGTTTCTTTTCGCATGTTGATAACTATAACTTCTGCCCCTTTATTAAGCTGATCTATATTTTTGAAAAATGTTCCGTATATGCCCCCTCGATGACCTGCTAAAATGCAATTTCCCTTCTGTCCGATATGTGCTGTACCAGTCATATGCCCTATAGCACTACGAAGATTGCCAGGTTCAGTCCCTACAACGATCACAAAGTTTACATCAATTTCCGGAATCTCAATTATTCCATAAACTTTTTGCTTTTGTATCAGCTCTTCTCTCTTCTCAGCAATAGACAAGGTGTTTGAAGCCTCATTCACTGCCTCGCTCTCCATTTCCAATTGAATGTTACTGTATTCATCAGCAGCCACTGCATTATTCTTATTAATAGTACCCTCCACAGTTACCAGTTCCGGGTCATCGCACTTTGCATCCATCTTATTATATGCTTCCTGCAACAACTCACTGCTATCATTTTGAGCCTGTCTCTCAGTAACCTTTGGATATAGCATCACGCCTATACCTACTATAATTAATAATATACTAAATACATTAACTACTTTTCTCTTCACCTTGCCATCTCCAAATATACATTCTTATATGTATTATATCGGATATCCTAGCATAAAAGCAACTGAAAAGGGTTATTTTTAATAATAAAGGGCAACCCATAAGTGGTTGCCCTTTATTATTTCATGTATACCCAAAATGCCGGTTCTTGAATTTTGAGTCCTAGCCCTAGCTAGGTGGGTCTCCGCAAATACATTTCTGTTTTCCACTGCTACTCGGTGGCCTAACATCCACGTATCAATGTAAGAGTCCCTTCTCAAACATGTAGGTTCAAAATATCAAGAGTTATCGAACATCTCAGGAAATTGTACTTATATTATAGAATATGAAATGATATTTAGCAAGTACTTACAAACAATTTCCATCATCATTAAGATAAATTTGCTTCAAGGTAATTTGAAAAACCGTTCCAACCCCTTTCTGACTTTCCACGAATATGGAGCCACCATGCTTTTCAACAATATGCTTAGCAATGACTAGTCCAAGACCGGAGCCATTAAGATTATTAGGTTGCTTTTTGGTATAGAATTTCTCAAAGATGTGTGGTAATTCCTCCGGTGAGATACCGTCACCTTCATCTTTAATGGATACTACTAGTTTGTCCTTGGATTCTATATTTATGTATATAGTACATCCAAAATGTGAAAATTTTATGGCATTATCAATAATTGCCATAAATACTTGTCTAATACGATCATAATCCCCCAGTATAAAGCAACATTCCGTATCGGTATCAAAATGAAGATTAATATTTTTCTCATTACAAACCAAGCGGACATTTCTTAAAATATCATCAAAAACCTGTACCAGATTAACCGGTTCTTTATCTATAGCAAAATCAGGATTCTCCATTTTTGATAACAGAAGTAAATCCTGTACCAGCCTTTGCATTCCCGTACATTCTGCTAATATCCTCTCATAATACTGACCGTGCTTGTCTGCAGGCACCACATCATCGATTAGACTCTCCAGATAGGCCCGCATTACAGTGATAGGAGTACGAAGCTCATGGGAAACATTAGAGAAGAAATCCTTACGCATTAACTCCATGTTCTCTCGTTCTTTTTCACTCTCTTTAAGCCTTTGAGATAAGACATCCACAGTAGAGGCCAGCTCTCCTATTTCATTTTTTTCTTTTATACCAGTTTTAGCACTATAATTTCCTTCGGCTAGTTGTTTGGTAGTAAAACGGATCTTAGTAATTGGCCTTGTCAATTTTCTAGTAAGCCAAAAAGCCACTACAACAGAAATAGCTACAGAAATCAGAACACTGATGACAAGCAACATATAGGTATTATTAAAAGTTTTTTGCTCAGTCTCAACAGGTGCCAGAAGAAGCACTGCTCCCACTACATCCTCTTTTTCATTGTATATAGGGGCACCGACTGTCATAGTGGTCATACCATACATATCATCGTATGCTGTGATACTACTAGTCTTTCCTTGATAAGCTTCATAAAGAACCTTACGATTCCCTTTTGTCAGTTCTTCATCAGTAAGCTTTATATTTTCCAATTCGGTATTCATTGGTGTATATACGGTAGGATTAGATATTATCCAGACATCAGCACTTATGGTATCCTGCAAGGTTGCCATATAGATACTATAATCTTCAATATCATTGGATAATACATATCGTCCCATACGTTCCGCAATGACCTGAGCTTGGCTACTCATCATATTGTAGTAGGATGACATGGTACTTTTGCTAAGTAGTTGTATGAAGATAGTCCCCATAAAGACAACAAATACTACAATAACAAGCAAAAAGCAAAGATACACTCTTACATATAATTTTTGAAATATCTTTCTCATGAATCCTACTCCTAGTTTTCTACTCCTGTTTTTGGAGTTCTAATTTATATCCCATCCCCCATATGGTCTTGATTGCCCATAAAGGATGTGAGATTTCATCTAACTTAGCTCTAAGCCTCTTTATATGTGAGTCTACTGTTCTGCTATCTCCATAATAGTCATAGCCCCAGAGACTATCCAGCAAATTATCTCTGGTAAATACCTTATTCGGATTACTCGCTAACATCCACATTGTTTCGATTTCTTTTTTAGTTAGTTTAACCTTGGTAGGTCCTATATAGAGAGAATATTCTTCAATATTAATTCGCAAATCGGCAATGCAAATTTCTTTTTCGTTATTGGAAACTTCTTCAGAAGGCTTCATCCTTCTTAAAACCGCTCTCACTCTGGCCATAACCTCACTAGGGCTAAATGGCTTTACGATGTAGTCATCTGCCCCAATATCAAGCCCCATTATTTTTTCATAATCTTCCCCTTTTGCACTAATCAGTATGATAGGTACTTCAGATTTTCTTCGAATCTTGCGACATACGTCAAATCCATCTAGTTCAGGCATCATGACATCCAATAAAATGACACTTGGATTATACTGCAAAAATAGATCATATGCTTCCTGACCATTCGTCGCCACTAACGGACTAAATCCTTCTCTCTCTGCATAATTTGACAATATATCGGTAATATCTTTATTATCGTCTGCAACTAATATATATTCCATACCCTACCTCCCTTTCTCGCCACTTTATAATGCCATTTTTATCATTATATCAAAGCGACTATGGTACATCAACTCTTTGAACTACAGCTTTTTAAGTAAAATTCTTGCATATTTTAAATATTCTTCAATTATTATGACACATTTGTTTGTCATAGTTATGATAACTATTTGACTTTTTTATGACATAACTTTAAAGTACTATCTTTATAAATTGAGTACGGGAGGACATCCATTGTGAAAAACTTTCGAAGAGTAAGGCACTTTTCCTTGTGTTTGGTTTTGATTCTTAGTTTCTGCACTCTTTCTCAACAAAATCTTACTGCAAAGGCCAATGCCAACACTGTAAAAAAAACTGATAACACTCATAACAAGATTACATCTTCTTCTCTAAATTCTCTAAATAATATTTCTACTTACAGACTGAACTATAGCAAATACAAACTGGTTAAGGGCAAATCCTTTCCACTTAAAGTAACAAGGCTACCCTCTAATTACAGAGTAACTTATAGAAGCAACAATAACGTCGCTACTGTTAATAGCAGAGGTATGGTTACCGGTGTAAAATATGGTACTGCCAAGATTACTGCCACTGTCAGATACAATAATCTGGTTCTTAGAAGATTGACATGTAATGTCACGGTAGGACCAAGTGCTATTAGCGTTGTAATACCTGAATCAAGTATGACACTTTCCGTCTCAGAAAGAAAAGATTTAAACCCTATAATCAAACCCAAGAATTCAACTGAAACCCCACGATTTTCATCATCGAATCCTAAAGTGGTCTCCGTTACATCAGCAGGAATCATTAAAGGCCTTAAAAAGGGAACTGCTGTGATAACTGTAACGATAGGGAATAATAAAACAGATAACTGTTTCGTTACTGTCATGAATAAACCTAGTCAAAAAAATATAGCAAAGAATAGTAAAACTCGAAAATAGAAAAAAATAAAAGCTTCCTATTGGAAGCTTTTATTTTTTTCTATTTTCAAGTTCTGCAGCTATCATTGTATATTACTATCTAACTTAACTCTTATTAAAAACCTTCTAGTCTTCTATGAAGCCTATATTGTTCCCGTTTTACAGCCCCATCC
>JAEYRR010000012.1 GCA_023435505.1 Bacillota bacterium
CCACACATAAGTATAATGGTAATCTCCTGAGTTGGCTTAAGGGCAATCTCAGTGGTCTCTGAGCCCATAAGCTTAACCATTTCCTCGTTTACAATCTTAATTACCATCTGGCCAGGTGTAAGACTCGTCATAACTTCTTGACCAATCGCACGTTCCTGAACCGCTTTGATAAAATTTTTAACTACTTTAAAATTAACATCCGCTTCAAGTAAAGCCATCTTAACTTCTTTCAAGGCAGCCTTAACATCCGCTTCAGACAATTTTCCTTTGCCACGTAAATTCTTAAATACATTCTGCAGTTTGTCGGTTAAGCTATCAAATGCCAAATTAACATACCTCCCGTTTAAAATTCATCTAATATCTGGTATGATAACGTCTCTATCTCATGAATCTGAGCGAGATCTTCATGTTTAATAATATCTTTTGCAATTCTATTAATTTCATTAACGCGTTTTTTCGTGTTGTTAAACTTTTCTATCAAACACAGCTTCCTTTCATACTCTGAAAGCTGCTTACTACATCGTTTGATAATATCATAAACGCCTTGTCTGCTAATGTCTTGTTGTGATGCAATCTCACTTAGAGATAAGTCGTTGAGCACATAATCTTCAAATATTTCTCTTTGATGATCCTTTAGTAATGCTCCATAAAAATCATATAATAGAGATAATTCATAAAGTTGCTCCAGCTTCGTTGCTTTTGCTGATTCCTCTTTGGAGTTCTCTATCGAATAGGTCTTAGTCATAAGATTTCACCACCTGTAAAGTTTTTTTCTTTACAGACCATAGTATAATATAGGTGAAAATAAATGTCAATATAAAATTGTTTGATTTGTTTGTAAAATTTTAAAGCGTATAACACAAATGACTGACACTATTCATTATATAGTATCAGTCATTACAAATCTAATAACTAGTCATTATCTTTTTGTTTCGATAATAATTGCAATTAATCCAGCCTTACATCTACCACATGCAGTACCTGCACCAGTAGCTTCCATTACCTTCTCAACTGTATCTGCTCCATTTTTCACTGCATTTACAACTTCTTCTATAGATACTTTTTTGCACTTACAAGCATTTTTTAATACCGCTTCTACTTCTTTAAGTTCTTCTTCGTTTTCAATAACAATATCAGTAAGTTCTTTCAGTTCGTCTACTGTTCTAGCACCCTTAGCTTGAGCCATTCTAATTTGTTTGTATTTATCCATATCTAATTTCATACGTAAATTCTCCTAATTCATATTATTTAGTATAGTTAAAATTCAATATTTCATAGGTCTTAGTGATAAGGATTAAAGACCTAAAAAGTAATGATTTTATAAGTTTTAATATAATATAGGAAAAAGCGAAAGTCAATACAAAGTTGTCTGAATAGTCTGACTATTAGAAGGTATATCATTATATAAACTGTATATTTTAGAAGAACTTATATAGAAGATCTCCTTTAAAACTTAATACAAAATATCACTAAAAATAAAGAAAACCAGTAGAAAATACTAATACTACATTTTCTACTGGCTAATTTATTATCTAAATACTTAACTTAATGACATTGTAAAAAGGTTGTCTACACTGGATAAGCCTTATTTTCAGTGTCCGCTATCGTCTGATCTACCTTAGTCTGTTGTGCCTGTCTGTATTTGAAGAAATCAGTTGCAACCTGAGGGAATAATGCGTATGACAGAACATCTTCATCCTGTTGTTTCCACTGTTTCATTTCTTCTTCTAGTTTAGCAAGCTGTGGCTCAATCAAATCTGCAGGACGGCAAGTGATTGGCGTTACATCCCCGATACATTTTTTCTGTACTTCTGGATCAAATGGTTTTACAGTCTGTCCAAATTCACCACTTAATAACTTCTTGGATTCTTTGGTAACCATCTTATATCTTTCCCCATTCACTACATTCAGTACAGCTTGAGTTCCAACAATCTGGGAGGAAGGAGTAACAAGTGGTGGTTCACCAAAGTCTTTACGCACTCTTGGAACTTCCTCAAGAACTGCTTGGAATTTATCTTCTTGTTTCATATCCTTTAACTGAGATACAAGGTTAGAAAGCATACCACCAGGAACCTGATACATTAATGTCTTAATATCAACTCCTAGTACCTTTGTATTCAGAAGACCGCTCTTTAAAACATCTTCCCTTAAAGGACGGAAGTATTCACTAATTTCTGCTAATAGGTTCTGATTAAAACCGGTATCGTATGGAGTTCCTCTAAAAGTTTCCACCATAACCTCAGTGGCCGGCTGACTGGTACCAAGAGCAAATGGACTCATCGCAGTGTCGATAATATCACAACCAGCTTCTACTGCTTTTAAATAAGTCATGGAAGCAACACCGGAAGTATAGTGGGTATGAAGGTCAATTGGAATGCTTACTGATTCTTTTAAGGCTGTTACAAGTTCTGTAGCATTATAAGGTGTAAGGAGTCCTGCCATATCTTTAATACATAAAGATTTTGCACCCATCTCTTCAATCTCTTTAGCGATGTTTTTCCAATAATCTATGGTATAAGCATCTCCAAGGGTATAACTAAGAGCAATCTGTGCATGTCCGTTTTCCTTATTAGCGGCCTTTACAGCAGTCTGAAGATTGCGAACATCATTTAAACAATCAAAAATACGAATGATATCAATACCGTTTGCAATAGATTTTTGAACAAAATACTCTACTACATCATCCGCATAGTGATTATATCCTAAGATATTCTGTCCACGGAATAACATTTGTAATTTAGTATTTTTAAAGCCAGCTCTCAACTTTCTAAGTCTTTCCCAAGGATCTTCCTTTAAGAAACGAAGGCATGAATCAAAAGTTGCTCCGCCCCAGCACTCTACGGAATGATATCCTACTTGATCCATCTTATCAATGATAGGAAGCATCTGTTCAGTAGTCATACGGGTAGCAATCAAAGATTGATGAGCATCACGTAATATGGTTTCTGTTATTTTAACAGGTTTTTTTTGTAGCTCTGCCATTATTTTACCTCCTGTGAATTCAATTTTTTAACGATTCTACATATGTAGAACCCCCATTTTATGCAATAGATCTTATATTCTATACTCCAAAGATTGCCATAAACACACCTGCAGCAACAGCTGTACCGATTACACCAGCAACATTAGGACCCATGGCGTGCATCAGAAGGAAGTTGGTTGGGTCTGCTTCAGAGCCTACCTTTTGTGATACACGGGCTGCCATAGGTACGGCAGATACACCGGCGGATCCAATTAACGGGTTAACCTTACCATGACTAACTTTACACATTAACTTACCAAATAACACTCCGGCAGCAGTTCCAAATGCAAAGGCAATCAAACCTAAAGCTACAATCTGAAGGGTTGTAATCTTAAGGAATGCTTCTGCACTGGTAGTTGCACCAACAGAAGTACCGAGTAAGATAACAACTATATACATCAACGCATTGCTTGCAGTTTCAGTCAACTGTTTAACAACTCCAGATTCTCTGAATAGGTTACCTAACATTAACATACCAACTAACGGAGCCGTAGAAGGAAGAATTGCTACAACAACAACGGTAACAACGATTGGGAACAGGATTTTTTCCAGTTTGGACACTGGTCTTAACTGTTCCATCTTGATTTCACGTTCTTTCTTAGTAGTAAGCAGTTTCATAATAGGTGGCTGGATAATTGGTACCAAAGACATATAGGAATAAGCAGCCACAGCAATAGGTCCCATGTATTCTGTCTGTCCAAGCTTACCTGCAAGGAAGATGGAGGTTGGTCCATCAGCTCCACCAATGATAGAGATGGCAGCTGCTGCTTTATCGCCAAATCCAAATAAGATTGCAATCAGATATGCAGCAAAGATACCGAACTGTGCTGCGGCTCCAAGAAGAAAACTTTTAGGATTTGCAATCAGGGGTCCAAAGTCTGTCATGGCACCAACACCCATAAAGATGAGAGATGGAAGGATACTCCATTCGTCTAGCAAATAGAAATAATGAAGCAGGCCATTCTCACTCATAATATCTGGATACATGTTTACTAAAAACATACCAAACGAAATTGGTACTAAAAGGAGTGGTTCATATTCTTTTTTGATAGCTAGGAACAAAAAGAAAAGAGCAACAAAAATCATCAATAGGTTACCCCACGTAAGATTTAAAAATGCTGTTTGTCCAATCAAATTCCCTAGCGTAGATAATACGTAATCCATCTAGTTCATCCTCCTTGTGTTACTAGTTAATAGTAGCTAACACATCTCCTGTTTCTACAGAATCTCCTACTGCTACATTGATACTTGCGATTGTTCCGTCCTCAAGAGCAACAATTTCATTTTCCATCTTCATTGCTTCCATGATAAGGATTACATCACCCTTTTCAACTGTCTGTCCAACATTAGCTTTTACATTAAGAATCTTACCAGGCATTGGTGCGTTAACCTTTACTCTTCCATCCCCTGAAGAAACTTTCTTAACAGGAGCCTTTGGAGCTGTTTGAACTGGCGCTACAGGAGTACTAACCTCTCCTGCATTTCCTTCTTCTACAGTTACGCTATATACATTTCCATTTACGGTAATTGTGTAATTCTTCATTTAATATGTCCTCCTTTAATTATTGGAAATTATGCATTCTTCCACTTTTTATTTATTTTACGAATGGAGCGGACTACCAGACCATCCTCAGGAGCTTGATCTCCAAGACTAGCCATTATAGCTGCTGTAATAACAGCCACCAATTCACCATCATCCACTAATTCTTCCTCCTCAGGAATACTTACTACAGGTTCAGAAACTGGTGCAGAGATTGTTTTCTTTTCTTTCGATAATAGCTTAGGAACATACTTTAGTAACGCAATGATGTAGGAAATAAAGATTAATACAACAAATACTGTTCCCATACCCATTACAGTATTTAATAATGCTTTTAGCATCTTATCTCCTAAGGTATGATATATGTCTGAAGAAAAGCTTGTAAGCTGACTTTTCTTGTCAAAAATACACTTCATAACGATAGTATCATCCGTGTATTTTAAAACAAGCTCTACGCTGGCAGTGTCGCCTGAAATTGTAGTTTCTGTAACAGAAGTACTGATATAGTCGCCTAAATCCTTGGATGTATCATAAAATGATTTGTAAGAGCTGGCGATCTCTTCACCATAGGTGGCGGAAAAATCAGTGTAGATATCTTCGTCGGCAATCTGGGCAATATTTTCTTCATTAGCTATGTTTTCAGCTAGTGCTGTTGCACTATTTGCCAAGGTCGCCTCATCAAAGGTTACAGAATTTATATTATCTTCCTTTTTACATGCAGTCGCACCGAACATTATTAATGCCATACATAAAATTAAATATATTTTTTTCATATATGTCTCACCTCATTATACTGTTCCATGCTTTTTGCTTGGACGGTACTCTCTTTTGGTATATAACATATTAAATCCATAAATTAACTGTTTTCTGGTTGTCTTAGGTTCTATGATACTATCCACATATCCACGTTTAGCAGCAGACTCACAACTTCCTTGAAGTTCTTCATATTCGGCTGCTTTTTCATTTATAAAGCTAACAGAATCTGCTGTTGTCTTAATTTCATCTGCATATATAATCTGAACAGCATTCTTAGAATCCATCATTCCAATGCATGCTCCCTGATATGCAAATACCAAATCAGCTCCAATATGTTTAGAGTTCATAGTAATATAAGAACTTCCATATGCGTTCTTAGTAATTATATTTATTTTTGGTACAGTGGCATTAGCAAATGTATAGGTCAGGTTTGCTGCTGCTTTTGCTATGGTTTTCTCTTCTCCCATTGTCGCCTTATAACCGGTTACGTTAGTGAAGGAAACCACTGGAATCTGGAATGCATCACAGAACTTAATAAAGTCAGTAGCTTTATTACATCCATCAGTAGAAAGGACTGCATCATAAGTCTCTTCTTTGCTTCCGCCAACATAAGATGCTGTGCGGTTTGCTACAGCACCTACAGTAGCTCCATCTAAGCATAGGAAGCCGACCACCATGTCTTTTGCAAAATCTTTTTTGATTTCTATAAACTTGTGGTTATCTGCAATATCAGTTAATACTAATACAGGATCTTCAAGTTTATTCTGAAGATCTTCAGATTCACGATTTAAATCATCCTGACATTCACATACAGAGTCTTCTTCATTATTACCTGGTAATAAGGTCACTAGATCTCTAATCTTTTGTAGAATCTCTATTGCAGATCCAATACCATCAACCAAACCATTAGATGCCTGGAAAGTAGCACTGCTTGTATTACATTTCTCTATGTAATTATCTGCAATTGCGTTTGGAGAATTGACAAATAATCTTGCGGTTGTTTCTTCCATAAAAGTAAAATCAGTAAGAGAGGAAGATACCGCCACTCCACCACCGCAAGAACCAAAGATAGCTGTAATCTGTGGAACCACACCAGATGCCAATGTTTGTTTCAGGTATACAGAACCAAAACTTGCAAGCGCATCTGTTGCTTCTTGAAGTCTGAACCCTGCACAATCAATTAAGCCAATGACCGGAGCACCAACTTTTAGTGCTAAATCATATATATTAACTATTTTCTTGGCATGCATTTCACCCATGGTACCATTCAGTGAAGATGCATCCTGGCTATATACATAAACAGGTTTGTTGTTAATTAAACCATATCCAGTAATTACGCCGTCAGCAGGTGCTTCTTTTTGGTCTAGATTAAAGTCTGTACTTCTTTTTGTAACCAAGGCACCTATCTCAACAAAGCTGCTTTGATCAAGCAAAGATAAAATTCGTTCTTTTGCTGAACCTTGTACTGTACTACTCATTTTTTGACCTCCATATATTTATATTTAAATAGGTAAACCAAATTATGCCTATTATATTTTATAACATCTTAACACTTATATCAAGTTTATTTTGTTAGATGTGTAACGATATATCTCCTGAATTTTTATAAAATAATGCTATTTAATTAATATTTGCATATTAAACATGGTATAAATCAACTTATAAAGCAAGCAAATTCAAGGTTATAAAAATAAAAATCCGTTTTTACGATGAAAAAGGGAAAAAGTAGAAG
>JAEYRR010000019.1 GCA_023435505.1 Bacillota bacterium
GGTTTGTACGGTTGTAGCATCAAAGAGTATCGTGGCATCGGCTTCACAGTCAAATAGCCAGAAAGGAACATAGAGTCCGGTAATCTTATCTATATGTTTTTCAGATTTGAACGTTTTAGGTAGGAGAGGTTTGCCTTTATAGAAGCCTTTTAAGGCTTTCTTGGCAGCTTCCTTATCCAATTTAAATGGGATAACATAATTAGGCTTATTTACTCCCGACATCTGTCCTGCTAAAACTACAGGATTGCCACAATATACACATTCTGTAGCAGCTGTATTGCCATCGCCTGCAATCTGTGCACCACAGGACTGACAGATATAGCCGGTAAGTCCTTCTAATTCTTCTCCTTCATAACCGGCCCAATTAAGGTCATCTTCTTGTTTGTCCGCCTCTAAGATTTTATCATGCTCAGCTAGCTGTTCCATAGTAAAGCTGTTGTCACAGTATTCACATTTCATTTGCTGGGTTTGACTATCAAAGATTAAAGGCGCGGCACAATTGGGACATTTGTATTCCATTGTATTATCCAAGGTGTTTCTTCCTCCTCCTAGATCTATTATTGTACATCACTGTCATCAAAAAAATCACCACATTCAGGGCAGAACTTTGGAGGATGAGCAGGATCTTTAGGCTCCCATCCACACTTATCACACTTGTATAATTTAGCACCTGCTGGCTTTGGACTTCCGCATTCCATACAGAATTTACCCTTGTTCACTACACCACAGCTACAGGTCCAGCCAGTATCTTCTGGCTTTGGCTTTCCACATTCCATACAGAATTTACCGGCATTGCCCGTTGCACCACAGCTACAGGTCCAGCCACCTGAGGCTTCCTCTGGCTTTTGTGTTGGGGCTTGTTGCTGTTGTTGCATAGCCTGCTGTTGTTGCATTTGTTGTTGCTGCATCTGCTGTTGTTGTCCCATCTGGAATAGGTTACCGGCATTTAAACCACCAGTGTTCTGAGCCATGTTCATTCCCATAAAGCCCATCATTGCCCCATTTTCATTGGAAGCAGCAGCTCTCATAGCATCTGCCTGAGCACCTGTTAAGGTAGCGGCAGCCATGTTAGGATCACGCATAACAGCGGTTCTTTGCAGCTGTTTGATCATATCTTCATCTTCTTTAGAAGCAGTCACAGAGTTTACACCGAAGGAATATACAGCTAAGCCTCGAAGCTCTGCCCATTTCTTACTAAGAACCTCATTTAAAGCATCGGCGATCTCCATGGTGTGGCCTGGAAGGGCAGAATAACGAATTCCCATATCAGAGATCTTAGCAAAAGCAGGTTGAAGGGCTGTTAGTAATTCTGTCTTTAACATACCATCAATCTTATCTCTAGTGTATACGTCCTCTACATTACCACATACGTTGGAAAAGAATAGAAGAGGGTTTATCATCTTATAAGAATATTCGCCATTACAACGAATGGAAATATCTACATCAAGATTAATGTTGCGGTCTACGACGCGGAAAGGTACCGGATTAGGAGTGCCGTATTTGTTGCCGGCAATCTCTTTTGTATTAAAATAATAAACTCGTTGGTCCTTGCCAGTGTCACCACCAAAAGTAAATCTTTTACCAATGTTTTTAAAGGTCTGTTTAATGCTTTCTCCCAGACTTCCAGAGAAGATAGTCGGTTCAGTAGAACTGTCGTAAATAAACTGTCCAGGTTCTGCACAAACTTCTACAATCTTGCCCTGTTCAATAATCATCATACATTGTCCTTCGTTAACTGCTATCACAGAACCGTTGGAAATAATGTTGTCAGCCCCTTTTTTGTTAGAAGAACGATCGGAAAGTTTGTTTTGGCCTTTCGTAACTAAGACATCGCTTTCCATGGCGTCACAATAAAAAAACTCTTTCCATTGATCTGCTAGAACACTACTTACGGAACCGGTAGCCGCATTGAAAGCTCCCCCAAAAAGATTAGAAACTACTTTTTTTAAACCCATTTTTAACGCTCCTTTACTATGTATTATCATAGACCTCTACTGGTAATTAGTATAGGAATAGAGATTTATAAGTCACGATGGTCTATATCAATTAGTTTATCACAGTCTATAATAAATGTCATTAAACAATGGTTTGAGGAAAGAGAATATTATATAGAAAACATATTTGCACGGTTTGGGAAAAAGAGTATAATTAGAAAGAGGTAAATTACTAATAATTAATAAAGGAGAGCTAGTATGCTAAGAATCGAGCAATTAACTAAGAGTTATGGAGATAAGAAAGCAGTAGATAATTTAAGCCTACATATCAGACAGGGCGAGATATATGGGTTTATTGGACACAATGGAGCTGGGAAGACCACAACCATTAAGAACTGTTGTGGTATATTAGGTTTTGAACAGGGAGAAATCTATATCGATGGAATCTCTATAAAAGAAAAGCCTTTGGAATGTAAAAAGAAGATCGCATATATACCGGATAATCCAGATTTGTATGAATTTATGTCTGGCATCAAATATCTGAATTTTGTTGCTGATGTCTATGGTGTGCCTAAAAAAGCCCGTGAGAACCGTATTCGGGAATTTGCTGACAAATTTGAGCTGACAAAGGATTTGGCTCAGCCAATTAGTGCCTACTCCCATGGTATGAAGCAGAAGTTAGCCATTATAGCCGCCCTGCTTCATGAACCAAAGTTAATCATTATGGATGAACCTTTTGTTGGTTTGGATCCTATAGCATCACACTTGCTGAAACAAATCATGAAGGAGCACTGTAGCAATGGTGGAGCAATTTTCTTCTCAACCCATGTACTAGAAGTGGCTGAAAAGCTTTGTGATAAGGTTGCGATCATTAAAAGTGGGAAGTTAGTGATATCCGGAACTATGGATGAAGTTCGTGGTAATACGTCACTAGAGAATGTATTCCTGGAATTGGAGGAAAAACATGCTTAAAGTATTGATTAAATCCCGGTTTCAGTCTTTATTTTATTCAATGTTTAAGTCAAAAAAGGGCAATCAGAAAAAGAATAGTAATAGTGGCAGTATATTAAAAGTGATTGGAATCGGGTTGTTAGCTGTCTATATTCTAGCCAGCCTAATGTTTGCCTTTGGTAGCTTGTTTTACTTGATTTGTAAGCCGATGATAGAGCAAGAACTTACTTGGTTGTATTTTGCGCTGGTTGGAATTGTAGTCTTTGCCTTATGTTTTATTGGAAGTGTCTTTACTACTCAGACACAGATATACGAAGCAAAGGATAACGAATTGCTACTTTCCATGCCGAATCCCCCAAGATATATTTTATCCAGTCGGGTTATTATGTTACTTGGATTAAACTATATGTATGAAGTTCTGGTACTGATCCCTTCAATTGTAGTTTATCTTATGGTTGGGCAGGTATCAGCATTAGGTGTCATTATCTTTATTATCGCATTCTTATTGCTTCCATTTTTAGTAATGACGGTATCCTGTATTGTTGGGTTACTGGTTGCTTTAATTACAAGCAGGATGAAGAATAAAACAATTGTAACAATGGTATTATCCCTTGGATTCTTGGGCTTATATTTTTATGTGTATAGTCAGATGAGTCGTTATATGAATACGATTATTGAGCATCTGAACGATGTGGCAGAAGGGGTTAAGAAAGCTTTTTATCCTTTCTACCAGTTAGGTGTTGCAATCGATGACGGCAACTGGTTAAGTCTTTTCTTATTTGCTCTATGTGCTTTGGTACCATTTGCTTTGGTATATGTCATCTTATCTAAGACTTTTATCCATATATCTACAATGAAACGTGGTAGTGTAAAAATCGTCTATAAAGAAAAGCAGTTGAAAGTAAACAGTCCAAAGGGAGCCTTAATTCGAAAAGAATTAAAGCATTTTACTGGCAATGCAATGTATATGTTAAATGCTGCATTAGGGGTTGTATTCCTTGTGATAGGAGCAGTTGTCCTCCTGGTTAAGCAGGATGCTATATTAGCTAAGATAGGTATCATGCCAGAGCTTAAGGGGTTTTTTGTACCTGTGCTGGCGCTGGGTATCTCCGGGATTACAGCAATGAATTTTATCTCTGCACCATCCATCTCTTTAGAAGGGAAAAATCTATGGATCGCACAGTCTCTGCCAGTTAAAACGCTAGATATACTGATGGCGAAGGTGGATATGCACCTCATTGTCTGTATTCCTCCTGTACTTTTTGCATCTGCTGTATCAGCATTTATAGCAAAGGCAGATGTCTTGCATACTATTCTCTTATTTATACTGCCGATTTTATTTACCGTATTTACTGCTCTCTTCGGTCTTGTATTAAATCTGAAGTTTCCGAAGTTTAACTGGATTAATGAGACAGTGGCAGTTAAGCAAAGCCTTAGTGGAATCCTTGCTATGTTTGGCTCTTTTGCAATTGTACTACTTCCAACTGTTTTGTATTTTGTACTTTTTATAGAGATGCTTAGTATAGAAACTTACATGTGGGTGGTATCAGTAGTGTTGGCCTTGATTTGCCTTGGATTGTACGAGTATATCAAACATAGAGGAACTAAAATATTTACCCAACTTACCAATTAGATCGCTACAGTAATCAATTTCTCTTCCCTACTCCATATATTAATAGTAAGAATGGAGTAGGGAAGTTTTTTGTAGTGAGTAAGTTTATATATTCCGCGGGAAATGGAACAAAAGAACAGCCATACGAAATACGTAATGAAGAGGAATTTATCGCGTTTTCTCTTCAGTGCATGAAGGAAACGCAGTATCTTTGTTATATACTAAAAAATGACCTGGATCTTTCTCCCTATCTATGGAAACCAATCGGAGAGACAGAAAGTAAGCTAGAGAACAGAGAATGGAGAAGAGGCTTTTGGGGGAGTTTAAATGGCGGCATGCACAGTATTAAGGGCGTGAAGTTAGAAGTGCAAAATCAAAAAGAGGAGCTTCATTGCCTAGGGCTGTTTGCGATGCTTGGGGCTTATAAAACAGCAGATGACAGGCAGACAGAGGTAAAGGACCTTCAGGTACAATATGTGAGTCAAAATTGTGTTCTACAGGCTGAGGATACTTATTTTGGTGGAATTGCAGGACTTATTTATAATAGCAGGGTGGAGCACTGTCTTGTATCTGGAAACCTAATTTTTGTAGGAGAGAGGCAAGGACTGTATGGAGGAGGAATCGGAGGAATCTTAAGAGATTCATCTAAATGGGAGAAGAATGCTAGTTCAAGTATCTCGGATTCCAGCTTTCAGGGTACATTGATTGCTACCATTGAGAAAAAGGAAATACCAAAGGTATATCTGGGTGGAATTGTAGGAAGTATACAAAGTGAAAACTGCGAAGTCGCTCACTGTATCAACCGTTCCTTTCTTCATGGCAGCTTTACAGGAAACATAGCAGGCAGTGTAATGGGTGGAAGAGTAATAGATTGATTTACTTGCCTTGGGGACACAACTGTTTTATAATTAGTAAATACAATTAGATAAGAGAAGGAAAGGTAGTATCATGTTGTTTTCAAAAGTACAGTTAAGAAAACTGATTATACCTTTGATTATCGAGCAGATTCTGGCTGTTACCGTTGGTATGGCTGATACTATCATGGTATCTACCGTAGGTGAGGCGGCGATATCTGGGGTTTCCCTGGTTGATATGATAAATGGTTTGCTGCTGGCTGTCTTTGCAGCATTAGCCACAGGTGGGGCAGTTGTGACTGCCCAATACATAGGTGGAAGGAAGATTGAAAAAGCGTGCGAATCCGCAAAGCAGCTTCTTATTATCGCCTTCGTTATAGCGATTAGTATCATGGTCATATGCCTAGTGGTGAATCGTGGCATACTACGACTTTTATTTGGGAGTATTGATCATGATGTAATGGGTAATGCCTCCACATATTTTCTGATTTCGTCCCTATCATTTCCATTTATGGCGCTTTATAGTGCAGGAGCAGCTCTGTTTAGAGTCATGGGCAACTCAAAGATCTCCATGAAGGTTTCGATATTGATGAATGCAATTAACATCGTGGGGAATGCCATCTGCATCTATGGACTTAAGATGGGAGTAGAAGGAGCTGCCATTCCAACCCTGATTTCTAGGGCAGTTGCTGCAGTTGTCATTATAAAACTGATATTTAATAAACAGAATCAGGTACATGTTCGAGATTTACATATGATTCCTGATTGGAAAATGATTAAGAATATTCTTCATATTGGGGTGCCAAGTGGTATAGAGAATGGACTCTTTCAAATGGGGAGATTACTTGTGGTCAGCATCATAGCCAAGTTTGATAACATTCAGATTGCAGCCAATGCAGTAGCCAACAGTATAGATGGAATGGGTTGTATTGCTGGACAAGCTATGAGCCTTGCAATGATAACTGTTATTGGACAGTGTGTTGGGGCCCAGGATGAAAATCAGGTACGTTATTATACCAAGAAACTATTGAGACTCACCTATCTAATCACCTTTATTATTAATTCCTGTATACTATTGTCTCTACCTTGGATATTACAGATCTTCAACCTAAAAGCAGAAACCAGGGAATTGTCGTTTATACTGATTATGATTCATAATGGGTTTGCAATACTACTATGGCCATCAGCTTTTACGCTACCCAATGCTTTGCGTGCCTGTAATGATGTGAAATTTGTAATGTACACCTCGATATTTTCCATGTGTATGTTTCGTATCGTCTTTAGCTATATTTTTGGTTTGGGATTAGGTATGGGTGCAATAGGAGTATGGATTGCTATGCTTATGGATTGGGTTTTTAGAGTAGGGTGTTTTATTTGGAGATTTGCCAGCGGAGCATGGCGTAAATACGCTGGATTTATAAATACTTAAATGCTGTTAAGGAAAGGGAGTATATAAGATGGATCAACAAATGTACAACCAAAATCAACCACTGTATCAAGGTCAGCCATCATATCAAGGAAGACCACCATATCAGGGCCAACCACTGTATCAGGGTCAGCCACCGTATCAGGGTCAGCCACCGTATCAGGGTCAACCACCGTATCAGGGTCAGCCACCATACCCAGGTCAGCCAGCATATCAGGGCCAACCTATGCCTAATGGACTGAATGGGGTATATTATGGCAATACACCTATGCAGGATGCAAGAATGCAGGAAGAGTATAGACTGCAGAACGAGAGAATGCAGAAACGAATGGAGCATAATATAAAAAAGAAGGAGGTCTCAAGACTATTTAGAGTCTTGATATACTATACTTTGGCGATGTCCGTACCGAGTATAGTCTATTCTTTCATAAATATTATGTATTTATCGCTTAAGTACTATAATGATGCTGCTTTGCTTGAATATAAAATAGACCAATTCTCACAGGAAGTTGTGAAGAATGGGTGGATGTATCTGATGGGTCTGATCTTAGGCTTCCTTGTGCTATTCATTTACCGTAGAAAGAAGCTGTTTATAGAAGATATAGGCCCAAAAAGAGGAAAGATGAAGGTTTCTACTTTTTTTGCTCTGCTCATTCTTTTATTGACTCCTAGTACTTTTGTTTCCTTGTTTTCTTTTGGGTCGGAGGCATTTTTAAATCTATTTGGCTTAACTGTAAACGAGGGAATCAATAGTGTTCTGTCTTCCGAGGGGATGCAGGTAAGCATGTTTTTATATGTCATTCTTTTTGGACCAATTATGGAGGAGATATTATTTAGAGGAGTTTTACTTCACAGACTTGAGAAGTATGGAAAGGTATTTGCGATTGTAGTATCTGCAATCTCTTTTGGTGTTTTTCATGGTAACCTGACCCAAGGAATATTTGCAATCATCATTGGATTATTACTTGGCTATGTCGCTCTGGAATACTCATTAAAATGGTGTATCATTCTTCATGTGTTTAATAATAGCTTATCTATGGGACAGGATCTACTCATGAATTACTACTCCGATATACAAGTAGAATTCATTTGCTTTGTAGTATTGGCTGTGATCTCCGTATTGGGTATCCTCCTCTTGATTAAGAAAAAGACCATATTAGTAGAGTATAAAGAGAAAAATCCTACTGTACCTGGCAGTAAAGCGCTTGTATATGGGAATCCATGGTTTATCGTATTCCTTTGTTTTTGCTTTGTGGCCGTTGTATTTTATATGTATAGTTCCATATCCTTTTTACCATAAGTGATAAAAGCGTTAAAATCATTTGGATTTTAACGCTTTTTTGGTATGTACCATATAAATGTATAAAATACAAAAAAAATGAATAAAAATAGTTTTTTCTTTTAGAATAATGTGGTAACATTATGAAGAAAAGAGCTAGGATTCAAAATATTATTAAGTAAAAAACGATAATGGAGGCAAAATGGGAAAGAGAAATGATATTCATAAGGTTTTGATTATAGGCTCGGGTCCAATTATTATTGGTCAGGCATGTGAATTTGACTATTCTGGAACCCAGGCTTGTAAGGCTTTAAAGAAGCTTGGATATGAGATCGTGCTTGTTAATTCTAATCCAGCAACTATCATGACAGATCCGGGTATCGCAGATGTGACGTACATAGAACCGTTGAATGTAACAAGGCTTGAACAGATTATCAAGAAGGAAAAACCAGATGCCATTCTTCCTAATCTGGGAGGACAATCCGGATTAAATCTATGCTCTGAACTTTCAGCAAAAGGAATCCTCGAAAAGTATGGGGTAAAGGTCATTGGTGTTCAGGTAGATGCCATCGAGCGTGGCGAGGACAGAATAGAATTCAAAAAGACAATGAACAGCCTCGGGATAGAGATGGCAAGAAGCGAGGTGGCATATTCGGTAGAGGAAGCTCTTACTATTGCGGATCAGCTGGGTTATCCTGTGGTGCTTCGGCCAGCATATACAATGGGGGGCGCTGGTGGTGGCCTAGTATATAACGTAGAAGAATTAAAGACTGTCTGTGCTAGAGGTCTTCAGGCAAGCTTAGTGGGACAGGTACTGGTAGAGGAATCTGTTCTTGGTTGGGAAGAATTAGAGTTAGAAGTAGTCCGTGATGCCAAGAATAATATGATAACAGTCTGCTTTATTGAAAATATAGATCCATTAGGTGTACATACAGGAGATTCTTTCTGCTCCGCTCCAATGCTTACTATATCAGAGGAGGTACAGAAAAGATTACAGGAGCAGGCTTACCGTATTGTTGAAGCCATTGAGGTAATCGGGGGTACCAATGTTCAATTTGCCCATGATCCAGTTTCAGACCGTATTATTGTAATTGAGATAAATCCAAGAACTTCCCGTTCTTCCGCTCTTGCTTCTAAAGCAACCGGTTTTCCAATTGCCCTTATATCTGCCATGTTAGCAGCAGGCCTAAACCTTGATGAAATCCCTTGTGGAAAATATGGTACTTTAGACAAATATGTACCGGATGGCGATTATGTAGTAATCAAATTCGCCAGATGGGCCTTTGAAAAATTTAAAGGCGTAGAGGACAAGCTAGGTACCCAGATGCGTGCTGTAGGTGAAGTTATGAGCATCGGTAAGACCTATAAGGAAGCTTTTCAAAAGGCAATACGAAGCCTTGAGATCGGCCGTTATGGTCTAGGTTTTGCAAAGGATTATAATTCTCTCTCAAAAGAGGAGTTGTTACAACGTCTGATTCATCCAACCAGTGAGAGACAGTTCTTAATGTATGAGGCTCTTCGAAAAGGAGCTACTGTAGAGGAATTGTTCCAGCTTACTAAGATCAAGCATTATTTTATTGAGCAGATGAAAGAACTGGTGGAAGAGGAAGAAAACTTACTAAAGTATGCCGGCGGTCTTCCTACGGATGAGCTGTTGATTCAGGCAAAAAAGAATGGTTTTGCAGATAAATATCTTGGTAAAATACTTCAGATTTCAGAAGAAGAGGTTAGAAACGAGAGAACTCGTCTTGGTGTGAAGGAAGCGTGGGAAGGTGTTCATGTCAGTGGTACAAAAGACAGCGCATACTATTACTCGACCTACAATGCACCGGACAATAGCACGATTCATACAGACAAGCCGAAGATTATGATTTTAGGTGGTGGTCCTAACCGAATCGGACAGGGAATTGAGTTTGATTATTGTAGTGTTCATGCCGCCCTTTCCCTTAAAGAACTTGGATTTGAAACTATTATTGTAAACTGTAACCCGGAGACGGTGTCTACAG
>JAEYRR010000044.1 GCA_023435505.1 Bacillota bacterium
GGTGATGATATGAGTACTCAACATAATATGATGGCTATTACAGCCAATCGTTATTATGGAATCGCTGTGAAAAATATGTCTAGCTGTATGAAGAGTTTAGCCTCAGGATACCGTATTAACAGTGCAGCAGATGATGCAGCAGGACTATGCATCAGCGAAAAGATGCGTTCGCAGATTCGAGGACTTAATGCAGCTTCGAAAAATGCACAGGATGGTATCTCTTTATTACAGACTGCCGATGGAGCTTTGAATGAGGTACACAGTATACTTCAGAGAATTCGAGAATTATCGGTACAATCAGCTAATGATACCAATACCAATCTGGATCGTAATGCAATACAGGTTGAGGTTGATGAAATGCTTAAGGAAATTGACCGGATAGGTGACCAGACAGAATTTAACACTAAAAATCTATTAAATGGCGATAGTGCCAAGACTGTAGACGATACTTCTGGGATTTTCCTTCAGGTAGGAGCCAATGCAGGACAATCTATAAGAATAGGAATAGACAGTGTGAAGACCGATGTTCTGGGAATTGATAGTATCAAGGTAACAAGCAATGATGAAGCCCAGGATGCTATTACCAAAATAGATCAGGCGATTTCTAAGGTATCACAAAACCGTAGTCGAGTAGGCGCTTATCAAAATCGGTTAGAACATGTGATTTCTAATCTAGATAATACTGCGGAAAATCTGCAGGCTGCGGAAAGTAGGATTCGAGATATGGATATGGCGGATGCCATTATGGAGTATGCTAAAAACCAAATCTTAAGTCAGGCAGCTCAGGCGATGATTGCACAAGCTAATAAATCGGCGAAAGGGGTTTTGCAATTATTACAATAAATAGAATTTTTCATGCGCATTCTCTAAAAAAGTGATACAATATATGAAAGAGCGAAGGGGGATTTATAAAATGCGTATAGTATTTTGCAATATTGCGTGGATGAAATATTATAGAGGAATTCTGGATAATGGAATAGATGTGCCTGTAACAGGTGGAACCTATGCCAGAAGGACAAATGATGTACTGGAGAGATATAATTTTATCGGTACGAAACTAAAAAAAGGTGATATAGTTAACAAAGCTGGGAATTACTGTCTTGGTTATATGGAGGTAAAGGCATCCGGTAACTCTAAGAATCAGTTGAACATTGATAAAATACCAGGGTGTGAATTGTTAGGAGATGAATGCGTAGCAGAAAATATTTTAGTGGTATTCTGTGCTACTCATCCAGATCATAAATTTACTACTGTTGTGGGTTGGTATGAGAATGCTACCGTATATCGGGATTATCAGTCTATCTATATGAAATCTGAGGACGGCGAAGAATACGAGCAGTTATTTAATGCGGTAGCCACGGTAGAGGACTGTGTGTTATTACCGATGCGTGAGAGAAGCCGTAAGGCTGTCTGGGGAGTTCCAAGACAACAATTAGGGGCATCCTATGGATTTTCCAGGTCTAATGTCTGGTATCCACAGAATAAGGATGACAATATGAACCTAGCATCCTTCCTGAATCGTATGGTGAAGCAGATAAAGGAATATTCCGATGAAAACTGGATGAATAAGATAATTGAGTAGAAATACATATATATATAAAATGAGCTGTTGCATAGTAGGTAACAGCTTATTTTTAAATTAAGTAATGTGGAGGTACAGTATGAAGCGTATCAGAGTAAGGCTAATTATTTTTGTACTGATACTATTGGGAGTTGTTTTATCGGGTAAGACAATATCCTATGCAAAAGAGAATAGTACAGTCATTGCTGCAAGTCAAGTTAGAAGGAGTGGTCTGGCTCCTTTTATCGGAAGAGAACTATCTGAGTTTCATGCAAGTGATGTCTTCTATAAGAGTAACCATAAGGGAGCGGCCCAGTATCAATCCAGCTGGGATGTGTATGGGACAAGATATTACTACAATCAGATGTCAGATAACGAGAAGAGGCTATATGACAGTCTAGATGCTATGTGTCTTAGTTATCTGACGGGTAAAAAGGATATGCTTTATGACAAAGAATATAATATCTATCATACCCAGATGGTTACCTGTACAGGATTGACTAGTGAAGAGGCAGTTAATGTTGTTTACATATTTTATTACTCTAATCCACAGTATTATTTTCTTAAAGGAGGATACTATTACTATAAGAGTACAACTCTTTATATGTCCATACAGGTTTATGATGACTTTGCAAATGGTATTGTAAGGAGTGCAGCTACCAGTGAATTTAATAATAAGATTGCCCAGTGGCAATCACAGATTGATACTTTAGATAGCGATGTGCAGAAGGAGAAGAAGATTCATGATCTGATTGTTGACAGTGTAATCTATGAGAGTTCTTCCTATGATCAAAGCGCCTATAGTGTTTTGATTACTGGCAAGTCTGTCTGCGCCGGTTATGCCATGACATTTCAACTGATGTGCAACTTGGTGGGAATTGACTGTATCATGGTAACCAGTGTGGCACCCACTCCTTATCCGTATGATGTCGGACATGCCTGGAATAAAGTACGGATGAATGATTCTTGGTATGAGGTAGACTGTACCTGGGATGATTATGATGACTATGATAGTTGGGTATATGATTTCTTTAACAGAAGTTGTGATAAGATGCAGGAGTTGGATCCGAACAGGTATCACGTGGAGGAGGCTCTATGGGCAGAATATGATGCGCCATGTACGCTAGATTCCGATGCAGGTAATACATCCATAGGAACTGTGATTACGCCAACAGAAACTATCTCGGCACCTGTTATTGAAACTGTAATAAACAATAATTCTACCATTGTGAAGTTATCTAGTAATCTGCCTGATGCAAGAATCTACTATACGCTAGATGGAAGCGATCCTTCCGAAGCATATTCTAAATCATACCGTTATAGTGATGAGATTGTTGTTACATCCAATCAGATTATAAAAGCCATTGCAGTAGCAACTTCTAAGTATGATAGTACAGTTTCTTCCTTCGCAGTTTCTGTATATTATTTTAACGCTTATAAACCAATTATTGTTGCTCAGCCATCTAATGTATCCTGTAGCTATGGAGCAAAGGTAGGGCCGATTGCTGTCCTTGTTAATCGTGCTAATATGGGGAAAGTTACTTATCAGTGGTATGTAAGTAGCAGTAAGGCATATAATGGAACATTAATTAAAGGAGCTACTTCTTATTCCTATGCTCCCCCATCTACTAATGCGGGAACTAGGTATTATTATTGTAAGATAACCAATACCGATAACAATGCCTATTATACGAAAACTTCCAGCGTGAACTCTAGTATCTCTCAAATTACAACCAAGAGAGTCTCTATAAAGAAAGTGAAGATTACCGGCGTTGTGGCAAAGACTTATACAGGTAAGGCGATTGGACAAACCCCTAAGCTTGTATTTGGTTCAATGACTCTGAAAAAAGACATTGATTATACTCTGACTTATTCTAATAACAAGGCAGTTGGAAGTGCAAAGATTGTTATCAAGGGCAAAGGAAATTATACAGATCAGAAGATTCTTACATATAATATCAATCCAAAAGGAACTAAGTTTGTATCTAAGAGCTTAGGAAAGTCACAGGTAAGATTACGCTGGAACCGTAATACTTTGGTTAATGGATACCAGATACAATATGCTGACAATAGTAAGTTTTCAAAATCTAAGAGTAAGGGCATTGGTAGTAATAAAACAACTACTTCTACAATAAGCAGACTAAGCAGTAAAAAATATTATTATATTCGTATCCGGACCTATAAAAAGGTGGCAGGAACCACCTATTATAGCGGCTGGTCTGCGCCGGTTAAGATAAAGGTAAGATAGCCTATTTAAGTAGAAAAGTACCATACCGTATTGTTAACAACGATATGGCAGTGGTACTTTTTTATTTTTTGTAACCTTTGATAATAAAACCTTAGTAGATAAGTGAAGGGTCTTTCCGATAAGGGAAGGGGGGGAATACATGGAGGACGAACGAATACTTGATTTATTTTTTGAACGTGATGAAATAGCGCTGAAAGAGACAGACATCAAATACGGAAGATACTGTGAAAGAATTGCCGACAATATTTTGGGGAATGCAGAAGATACGAAAGAGTGCAAGCAAGATACCTATCTGGCAGCATGGAATACAATACCTCCAAAGAGACCACAGATGTTGCGAACCTATTTAGGAAGACTGATTCGTAACATCTCATTAAACCGCTATGAGGCGGAGCATGCTCTAAAGCGAGGGGGAGGACAACTTGTATGGGTGTTGGATGAACTTTGTGAGTGCGTTCCGCGAGGCTTAGATCCGGCACTACAGATAGAGACGAAGGAGCTTGCTTTAAGAATAAATGAATGCTTAAAGAAGATGTCTATGAAAGAACGAACAATTTTTCTTAGAAGATACTGGTATACAGAACCAATAGCAGATATTGCTACAGAACTAAAGTTGACAGAAAGTAATGTCAAAGTAATCTTACATCGCAGTAGGAAGAAAATAAGAAAATATTTGGTCGTAAGGGGGTTGATTTGATGAAAAGCAGTGATGTATATAAAGCCATAGGTGAAGTAGAGGATGCCCTTATTGAGGGTAATGAGAAATCTGAGAGGAAGAGAATATATATATCCCGCAAGAATGCAAGGATATTGACGGCAGCTTCGGTTGCAATTGTATTGGTATGCATAGCAGTCTTTTCCCCATTTTTACGGGGGTATCAGGGAGTAGTTTATGCCAAATCCTTAATGAAGGAT
>JAEYRR010000093.1 GCA_023435505.1 Bacillota bacterium
GTGGAGATCTGCGAGGACTTATGGACACCAATTCCACCATCCTCAAATCATGCATTGGCAGGAGCTACAATCATTGCCAATTGTTCTGCTAGTGATGAGACCACCAGTAAGGCGGATTATCGAAGGGAGCTTATTTCTAACCAGTCAGCAAGATTGCTAGCAGCGTATCTTTACGCGGATGCAGGAGCAGGAGAATCCACTACAGACGTAGTCTATGCAGGACATAGCATTATTGCAGAAAATGGCATGGTATTAAAGGAATCTAAGTTGTTTATGCAGGAAAACCATATAATTATATCTGAGATAGATTTGGGACGATTGGAAGCGGAAAGAAGGAGAAATATGACCTTCCGGATTGAAAACCGGGAGAACTATGAGGTTATTTCCTTCAGTTTGAAGAACCAGGATCAGGAGGAACTTGAGGTCACTGAGTTAACTCGTCAAATAGATAAAGCACCATTTGTTCCAAGTGATACATTAAAACGAGAGCTTCGTTGTAATACTATATTAAATATTCAGGCATGTGGACTGAAAAAACGATTGGAGCATACGAACTGCAACACAGCTGTAATTGGTATCTCCGGTGGGTTGGATTCCACACTGGCTCTATTAGTTACAGTAAGGGCATTTGATATGCTAGGAAAATCCCGCAATAATATTGTCGCAGTGACTATGCCTTGCTTTGGTACGACAGACCGTACCTACCAAAATGCTGTAACATTGACTAAGCTTTTAGGTGTTACGTTAAAAGAGATCCGAATTAATGAAGCTGTATTGCTTCATTTACGAGATATTGGTCATGATGTGGATGTACATGATATTACCTATGAGAATGCCCAAGCCAGGGAGAGGACGCAGGTTCTTATGAATATTGCAAATCAAACAGGTGGAATGGTGATTGGTACGGGAGATATGAGTGAGCTGGCTTTAGGATGGGCTACCTACAATGGAGATCATATGTCCATGTATGGGGTGAACTGTTCTGTTCCAAAGACGTTAGTGCGTTATCTGGTAGCATACTACTCCTCTACTCAGGAAAGTAAAGAAGTACAGGCTGTACTGTTGGATATTCTAGATACACCAGTGAGCCCAGAGCTACTGCCGCCGAAGGATGGAGAGATTGCTCAAAAGACAGAGGATATTGTAGGTCCATATGAGCTACATGATTTCTTTTTGTATTATGTGATGCGTTTTGGTTATTCCCCTAAGAAGATTTATTATATGGCATGTTATGCATTTGGTGGGGATTATGAGGAAGCAGTCATTTTAAAATGGCTGAAAGTGTTTTATCGTCGCTTCTTTTCACAGCAGTTTAAAAGGTCCTGTGTGCCTGATGGCCCAAAGGTAGGTAGTGTGGCACTGTCTCCTAGAGGAGATCTAAGGATGCCAAGTGATGCCTGTGTACAGCTGTGGCAAGAGGAATTGACGGAGTTATAGGGAGAATGGTAAAATAAGACTATACAAGAATGATAAGACCTACTAGAAAGACTTATGTATAATAAGTATAAGGAGGAACGATATGGCTTTAAAAATCATAACAGACTCTGCATCAGATATCCCTCAGCAGTTTGCTAGGGAGCATAATTTGGAGGTTATACCCACACCTGTAGTAATAGATGATAAGGATTATTTTGATGGAGAAACCATAATGCCATCAGAGTTTTATAAGATATTGGTTACAGATTGTGATATCAAGACTTATCATATTAGTCAGTTTATGTTTCAGGAACATTTTGAACCTTATGCCAAAAGGGGAGATCAGCTAATCTATATCTGTTTTTCCACTGGTATTGCTGGGACCTTCCAGGCAGCCAATCTGGCAAAAGAGGCACTTTTAGAGGATTACCCTGATTTTGATATTACCATTATAGATGGAAGATGTGCTTCCATTGGCTTTGGATTACTGGTTTATTATGCAGTTTTGATGTTAGATGCAGGATGTGATCGAGATACTATTGTAGAAGCTGTAGAATTCCACAGAGATCATATGGAGCATATCTTTACAGTTGAGACTCTGGATTATTTATTTAAAGGTGGACGGTTAAGCAGAACCAGTGCGATAGCAGGTAGTCTGCTGGATATCAAACCGATTATTAAGGTTAATAAGGAAGGCGCCTTAGAGGCCTTTGAAAAGGTGAGAGGTAGAAACCGTTCCCTAAAGAAATTAATTGAGTTAGTAGGGGAAAAGGGAGCAGACCTTGAGAATCAGTATATCGGACTTGTACATGGGGATTGCTATGACACCTTAATGGATGTAAAACAGACGCTAACTGAGAAGTACGGCTGTACCCATTTTATAGAGAACTATGTAGGGTGTGCCATTGGTGCCCACACAGGCCCTGGCATCATCGGTATTACTTTCTTAAATACCGAGTCACCATATAAGAAGTATTATAACAAATAGATGTAAGGAGTTTTTTATGATTAGCATGGATTTGGAAGATTATATTGAAGAAGTAAAATTTCAGATGACTGAATGGGACTATCTGGAGGAAGCAATGATACTTGGTTGGGAGGACAAGGCCAGAGAGTGGACAGACCGTCATTCAGACCGACAGATCATAAAAAAGGGTGATGATGTTACAGTTCTTTTTAAGGACGAAGAACTTCCTGAAACGATGGCCCGTAAATTCTATCGTGCCGTAAGGGATAATAATGAGGAACAGTATTGGAAAGATTTTGATTTATTAGATAGATAAAAAAAGTGAAAAGGTATCAACAAACAAAAAAGCATCTCAAGAAAGAGATGCTTTTTCTAATGTGGATTTTATAGTATCTAAAATCATAACAGAAGTATATTGATTGCCTTCTGAAAATTCTATATCTTTAATAGCCACATCCTGATACAGCTGGTCTGCAATTTCTTCTAAGGCAGGTTTTACGAGTGGGTACATGGTAGTTACTGCGTCATCTAGATTGACAAATCGAACGGAATTGATGTGATTGTCATCTACCACGACTTCAAGATTTAAGGTCGCATTATCCAGGTTCATTTGGGAGGTATATACACCAGGCTTGTAGATCGGTGTGTCCTCATCTGAAGCCGCATTATTTTTTGGAAAAAACATAATGACTAGTAAAAGAATCAAAAGTATGCCCAGTCCTATAAAAATAGCCGTATAAATAATTTCTTTAAGGTGTAAGACAACAATTTTGGTTTTTGACATCCTTCATCCTCCAATAGGCAGATTCAATTTGAGTATGTACGTTCAAATGAATAATTACTTAACTTTATATAATCATATTTTGAAGAAAGCAGTTTTATGATTAAATTCTATAGAATAATAGAGAAGTTTACCAAACATGAAATCATATTTCCTTTAAACGGACAATCGTTTATAATAAAGGTATTGAAAAGTATAGGAGGCGCTTATGTCTTTACAATTTATTTTAGGAAGTAGTGGGGCTGGTAAATCCCACTGTCTTTACCAGGAAATCATTGAAAAGTCTAGGGAAAATCGAGATACAAATTATATTGTAATCGTTCCTGAGCAGTTTACCCTGCAGACTCAAAAAGATCTGGTTACCATGCATCCAGAACATTGCATCATGAATATTGACATATTAAGTTTTATGCGTCTTGCCTATCGCGTATTTGAGGAGACCAACACAAAGCAGAGGCTTGTGTTAGAAGATACAGGAAAGAGCATGATTCTAAGAAAGGTCATTGCTGCCAAAAAGGAGGAACTGGTACTATTTCAAAAAAATGTTCGCCGCCCTGGGTTTGTCAATGAGCTTAAATCCTTTCTATCCGAGCTTTATCAGTATAGCATTGGGCCAAAAGAACTGGAGAGTATGATCGACAAGGTGAATCATAAGCCGATGCTCTTAGGGAAGCTAAAGGATATGTTAGTGATCTATAAGGGGTTCCAGGATTTTTTAAGTGATAAATACATTGCAGCAGAGGAAGTGCTGGATTTACTATGTCAGGTTATCGATCAGTCAGATGTCATTACTAACAGTGTGATATGCTTTGACGGGTTTACCGGTTTTACTCCAATTCAATATAAGCTGGTGCAAAAGCTGATGCTGATGGCGATGAAAGTGCTTATTACCGTAACCATAGATGATAGAGAAAGGCTAGATGATCTCGGAGAAGAATTCCAGCTCTTTCATATGAGTAAAAAGACCATAGCGAAATTGACAGAGTTAGCAGATGATGTGGGGGTTAAGGTAGAGCCTCACCATTATATAAACAAAGGGCAGGTGCCATACCGTTTCCTTAAGTCTAAGGAGCTTGCAGCTTTAGAGCACAATTTGTTTCGTTACCCATACACTCCTTACAAACAAGAGATGAAGGATATTCGTCTTTTAGCAGCTACTGATGCAGATGGAGAGGTGGATTACACTGTCAAAGAGATTATGCGGCTGATTCAGGAGGAAGGTTACCGTTATAAGGATATTGCAGTGGTAACAGGAGATTTGTCCATCTATGGAGCCAAACTCCTAAAGGAGTATGAGAAGGTAAGGATTCCTTGCTTTTTGGATCTTAAGAAGGATGTATTAGCCTATCCTTTGGTAAGATTAATACGCTCTGTCCTGGAGATATATTATTCGGATTATACGTATGAAAGTGTTTTTAGATTCCTTCGTAATGATTTGATTGACATTGAGAAGGAAGAGGTGGACCTACTGGAGAATTACGTCCTGGCAGTTGGTATCCGTGGAAAGAATGCTTGGAAGAAGGAATGGAAGAGAAAGTATCGTGGTAAGGGAAAACTAGACTTAGAAGTCCTTAATACCTTACGTCAAAGGATTGTGGAGCTCCTCACTCCTTTAGGAAAGTGCATGAAGGATGGTGAGGCTTTAATAGGAGACATGACGGAAGCTTTATATGATTTCTTAGTGGAGAATCAGGTGGAGCAGAAAATCAAAGCTTATGAAACCTATTTTACTGCGAATCAGGAGCCACTGCGCGCAAAAGAATATAAGCAGATTTACGGCATTGTCATGGAGCTATTTGATAAATTAGTGGAACTTCTTGGGGAAGAACAGGTAAGCTGCAGGGAATATAAGGAACTGTTAGAAAGTGGTCTGAATGAAGCTAAGGTGGGTCTGATTCCGCCGGGAATCGATCAGGTGGTAATAGGAGATATTGAACGTACCCGTCTAAAGGATATTAAGGCTTTAATCATCCTTGGAGTAAATGATGGAATCATTCCAAAGGTCAGTGGACAGAAGGGGATTGTGACCGACATGGAGAGAAATCTGCTGGCAGAGCAGGACATGGTCATGGCTCCGACTAGACGTCAGAACAGCTATACGGAGCAGTTTTACCTTTATCTAAATCTGACCAAACCGAGAGAAAAGCTGTATGTTATGTACAGTAAGGTTGGTAGCAGCGGCAATAACAATGGAAAGGCAATCAGACAGTCCTATCTGATTTCCAAACTGCTTCAGGTATTTCCAAAGCTTACGACAGAGGAGCTAAGCTATCACGCCTATGAAGATTGTATCCAGTCTCTTCTGGGAGCTGACAAGGGCTTAAAATATATGATTCATGGTTTACGGGAATATCATGAGGATATGCCGGCTTTATGGTCTGAGCTGTTTAGTTGGTATAAGAGACAGGAGCAGTACGAAGATTTGTTACAACTTCTCCTAGAGGGAGCTTGTTATGAAAAACAGGAACTTGATCTTTCTAAGGCAGTGGCAAAGGCTTTATATGGGGAGACGCTTACCAACAGTGTCACCAGATTGGAAAAATACGCTGCCTGTGCATATGCCCATTTCCTAAAGTATGGGTTAGAGCTTAGCCAGAGAATAACCTATGAGTTGGAGATGCCGGACATCGGGAATTTGTTCCACAGTTCCATGGAGCTATTTGCGAAAAAGCTTCATGATAGTACGTATTCTTGGAAGGATGTACCGCTTAAGGTGCAGGAGCAGTATACAGCAGAAGCGGTAGAAGAAGTAACCAGGGAGTATAACAACCAGATTCTATATAGTTCCAAACGGTATGAATACCTGATTAAACGGGTGGAGAGAATTACAAAACGTACGGTCTGGGCACTGTGTGAGCAGGTCAAGAGTGGTGATTTTATCCCCCAGGGATTTGAGCTACAGTTCTCCAGAATGGATCATCTAAATTCCGTCAATGTAAACCTAAAAGATGGTTCGGTTATGAACCTTAGAGGGCAGATAGACAGACTGGATGTGGCAGAGAATGAGAAGGATTTGTATGTAAGAATCGTGGATTATAAGTCGGGAAAGACCTCTTTGGAGTTGTCTAAGGTATATTATGGCTTACAACTGCAGTTAGTAGTATATCTAAAGGTTGCCATGGAAATCGGAGAGAAACAGGCCCCTGATAAAATAGTCATCCCAGCTGGAATCTTTTACTATAATATTGATGACCCTATTGTGGATAAGAAAGGCTCTAAGGAGGAAGTGGAGATCCAGATGATGG
>JAEYRR010000105.1 GCA_023435505.1 Bacillota bacterium
CTCCTGTACTGGCGGTGACTATACCGATTCTATTGGATAGATAAGGAATTGGTTTCTTGTGGCTTTGTTCAAAAAGCCCTTCCATAAGAAGCTGTTTCTTTAACTGCTCAAACCGTTCGTATAACTGACCGGTACCGTCTAAAAGGATTTCTCTGGCGTACATCTGGTACTTACCATCCCGTTCGTAGACACTAATGCCTCCATGCACAATTACACTCTGCCCCTCTTTCATTTGAAAGCCAAGGCCAGACCGATTCCCTGCAAACATGACACAGGCCATCTGACTTTTAGAATCCTTCAGAGTAAAATAAATATGTCCGGAGGTGTGATACTTACAGTTAGATACCTCACCTTTCATATAAATATCAGCAAGGGCATAGTCTTTCGCAAAAAGGTTTTTAATATAGGCATTGATCTGCCAAACGGAATAAGCCTTTTCCATTGTCCTCTCCTCTTTACTTCACTTAGATATTTGCTATTTTAGCCAATACACCATTAATAAAGCTGGAAGATTGATCTTCCCCAAATTTTTTAGCTAGCTCAACGGCTTCGTTAATGGCAACTCCAGTAGGAATATCTTCATCATATCTAATCTCATAGGTTGCAAGTCTTAATATGGTCAAATCGATCTTACCCATACGACTTAATCTCCAACCCGCAGACACTTCTTCAATAATCTGATCAATTTCAACAATGTGCTCTATGAGCTTATTAAACTTCTCCTTAAGATACAGCACTTCTTTTTCATCGGGTTCTTTTAAGAAGAAAGTTGCTTCCTCTGTATCATCCTGGTAGTCTAAACCCTCTATAGGTGTATGCAGACTCTCAAAATATAGATTCACCTGATCTTCCAATTCTGTCTTATTATGAAATTCCTTTCGAAATAACATACGGAATAAATGTTCTCTTAATTCACTTCTTGTCATAGCTGTTTCTTTGCCTCCACAGGGACTATTTCACGAATAAACAACCCTTAAATAATAAATATTCAAGGGTTGTAATATACTATACACTATAAATTTACTATTAGAAAGTGTCAAGTTATATTTCTTTAGTTATTCTTTTCTAATGTCACACTAGCTATTCGTATATTCACCTCATCTACTACTAAGCCGGTCATATTCTCAATCGCACTTTTTACTTTTTCCTGCACTGCAGAAGATACCTTAGGTACACTGTAACCATACTGCAGGATTAAGCTCATATCAACCGTTACGGTATTGCTAAATACCTGAACCTTAATACCTTTGCTTAGATTCTTCTTCCCTAGTTTACTAACAATTTCATTGGTCACATTGCCAGCCAAGGCAGCAACACCTTTAACATCTGTAGCAGCTAGTCCAGCTATAATTGCTACCACATCATCCGCAATCTGAACCTCACCAATCCCAATAGAATCGTATATTTTTACATTATCCTTATTCTCAAGTTTATTACTCACAAGCAAAACCTCCTATGTTTCTATAATCAAAGCCTTGAACAAAGGCTTTTCGAATCTAGGTCTATTATAACAAATATGGTTTCGATTTACAAACAAATAATTTCATAGATTACCCACGATAAGCAGGTAATCTATGAAATATTATATATGCCATAGTATGCCCAAATACTACCATATTATGCACTTCCATTTATTTGGTAGCATTGTCGTCTGACTTAGTATCATTACTTTGTGTTTTCTGCTGATCAGAATCCTTTGTTCCTGTGCTGGTAGAATCTTTATCATCTTGACTATCTGCTGATGTATCCTCTGCATCTTTACTATCTTCTGCTTTCACATTAACTGGACTGATCACGATATTTTTAGCTGAAATTCCAGTTTTTCTCTTCACAACATCTTCAATCTGAGCCATCTGCTGTTCTGTTAACTTGTTAGCATTTACAACAACTTCTACAGAGCCTTCTGTAATAGTAACCAAAGTATCTGGGAACCCTTTTGCTTCCAATAGAGTCTCTGTAGCATTTTCTTTGTCCTTAATAGAGGTAAGTTCGATTACTGCATCAATTGCATCCTGTTTCTGTTTATCACTTACATTTTTATTATTGATGATATCCTGTAAAGTTGCTTCATTAGCTGCTCTAACCTGTTCTCTCTGAAGCTTGTTGGATATGAAGAAATCGGCATTAATTGTATTATTGGCAAGCACAGCATCTCCTGCTTTATTATCTGCATCAGCACTTGTATTCTTATCATCAGAATCCTTATTAACATCAACAACATCATTAGTGTCTGAAACAACTGAGTCAGGATCCCCTGTAAGGTCCAGATCCCCATCCGCCTGAGCGTTCACAGTACCTGGAGAGACAGCAGTATCCAATGCTCCGTCATTCCCCACCTTGTCTCTTGTGAAATTCAGATAACCTGCAACTATAATCATAATTGCCAAAGCTGCGATTATCACCTGATTTTTTTTGAATATATTTTTCATG
The DNA here is from genome assembly GCA_023435505.1 of Bacillota bacterium. GTDB lineage: Bacteria > Bacillota > Clostridia > Lachnospirales > Lachnospiraceae > KM106-2. The sequence continues at coordinate 2,431 of JAEYRR010000105.1, forward strand.
TACAGCCTCCTATAGATTAATTCATTTTCATTACTTTAATTTTATGAGCTGGTACATTAAATAAGACCTTAACCGCATCAACAATTTCGCTCTTTACCCTATCACTATCTCCTCCCTGTGCAATTACTAATACCCCTTCTATCTCCGGTTCTATCTGCTTCACAATATATGGGGAATTTTCTCCTTGGCTGGCTTGGGATAATACCGTCTCCTCTGAACTACTATCACTGGTGCTGTTCCTGTTTCCTCCTGCACTATCCTGCTCAGCTGTCGTCTGCTTGTCAGAAGTCTCATCTTTTAAAGGAACCAATTCTTTCGAAGACTTTACGGTAATCATCACCTCCACCTTACCAATATTCTTCACTTGCATAAGTATCTGCTTTAATCTATTCTCCTGAGTACAAACATATTCCTCTGTAGATGAATATTTTTCACTATTTGAAGCTTTTACAGTATTCTCTGTACTACCAGTGCTACTTTTATTACCAGAAGAAAACAAGCCAGGAACGGACAATAAAAGGATAGCCAAGCCACATCCTAGAATCACCAGAAGTTTCGGTAAACCAAATTCTTTTAAAATCTTCTTAAAATCAATTTTTTTCATTGCTATCCTCCTTTACTCTTCAATCGCTACAGATAGCCGATCAATGGGAACCCCATACAAAGAAACAAGTTCTTGTTTAATCGTAAGTTCTAAAACCGTGTCATAATTGTCACGATTTTCACTTCCATTGTCCTCTTTTGTCTTTTCCATTCCCTTATCTTGATTTATAGTCACCTTATCGATAGTCACCTGATCAATGGGAGCAATGGAGGGACTTACCTTCTGTTCTTCCATCTTTGTTTTAGAAGCCACCAATGTGATTGCCTGAATCTGACCACACTCCTCACTATCCGTGTCTTCATTTAGAGAAATAGTAAGCTCTTTAATAGAGAGCCCATAATTGTTCATTTGCATCTGAATCTGATTCTTAATGGCTGCCTTATAACTATCCACTACCTGCTTTTGATATTTCTTTTCTGTTCCTAGTATCTCTGCACTAATATCCTTTGCATTACTTTGATATACATTATAATCATAATAATAATCTACTTTATTCAGAGAATTCGTCCAACTTAAAATAGGCTTTATGACAATAAGAATAACAATAAGACCAACAAATATATGAATGTATTTCTTAAAACTGCTTTTTCCAAGAAGGTTGGAAAATACCGTTACAAGAAGCAGAAAAAATATAAGATTTTTAACCGCACTATAGATTTCTCCCATATATCACCTCATACTCCAATATTAGTGGATGCAGCAATAATCGCAATCGAGAGCACAAACAGCAAGAGACAGATAAAAACCATGGAAAGTAAGAGTTTCGAGGCATTGGCTGCTGCACTGATACACCCAACCATTCGTTTATCAGATACCGGTTGTACTAAGGCTGCGCCTAGCTTGTATACAAATACAAAGCAAACCAATTTTACCAGGGGTACCAGGCAAAGGATTAATATTACAATTAGTCCTGCAACTCCTATTGCATTTTTCACCAGGACACTGGCTCCTAACAATGTCTCTGTCACCGTATTAATAGCGTTTCCAATGCCAGGTATCGCACTGGTGCTTTTAATGATGACAGATTTTTTCACATGCTCTGCCATAGGAATAATCAATCCCTGTATGGCATTAAAGCCTATTACAAACGCCAGCAGGGTTTTAAGAATCCACTGTACTACCGTCTCGATTAACTCTGTCATCTTAGAAAGCAAATCTTCTTTTGTTAGGTGGTTTGCTAATGTTATGACAAAATATACGTTAATCAGTGGTAATACTACATTAAGTAAGATGAAGTTTATCCCTGTAAAGATTGCCAGCGTCGACTCATAGTAAAAAAGAGAAGTTTTAGCTCCTGAACTAACTGCCACACCCAAAAGGAACGTCGGCATTAGGACCTTCATAAAATCGAATAGATTTTGCAACACGCTTCTCGCTATTCCAGTGGCCACAAAAAACGAACTGGTGAGAAGTGCAAATAGCATTAAATACGTAACATAGAATGCAGTCTCAGACACCTGATTGCTTTGAAACACATTGGCAAAGTTGGTAAAGATCGCCGCCAAAACTGCGATTATAATCAACTGAACTAAGAGACTCTTGTTATTAGCAAGTTCTCCGA
>JAEYRR010000159.1 GCA_023435505.1 Bacillota bacterium
GGTATATTGACACCGACACCTCTTTTTTCATAAGCACTGACTCCGTTAGGGAAGGTACCGTCTTCACGTCCGTTAAATGCACTGACAGGAAGTTTATTTCCCTCCATTGCCTCCATTGGGCGAACAATATTTTGAATGAATTCAGGCTCACAGATTTCTTCCTCTTTTGTAGTATCTGCTGCCATAGACCAGCTGTCAGGAATCTCTACCTCTACAACAGAGTCGATACCTCTTTCTACAGCATCCTGATTCATGGCAACTACCTTATCGCCTTTTTTTCCGTACATTTTAGCAATTGAGGATTTTAGATTGTCTACGAAAACATCTTTTGGTAGAACGTTAATAAGCTTAAAGAAAGCTCCCTGCATAATCATATTAATTCGATTACCAAGACCTATCTCTTCCGCTATTTTTACTGCATTGATGATATAGAACTTGGCTTTCTTCTCTGCTAACTGTTTCTTTACTTCTGCCGGTAGCATCTCCTCCAGCTGCTCTTTTGACCATTGGGTATTGAGTACGAAGATTCCACCTGGCTTCAGGTCATCTACAATGTGATATTTATGAATATAAGACTGATTGTGACAGGCTACATAGTCAGCATCCTGAACCAAGTAAGTGGAACGGATTGGTTCCTTACCAAACCGTAGATGAGATACTGTAAGACCTCCTGACTTCTTGGAGTCATAGTCAAAATAAGCCTGTACTTTTAGATCTGACAGATTACCAATCAGTTTAATAGCCTGTTTATTGGCACCTACAGTGCCGTCAGAACCAAGTCCCCAGATCTTGCAGCTTTTCAGTCCTTCCTGCACCTTAAACTCACCATTAAACTCTTCTAAAGACGTATTGGTAACATCGTCGATAATGCTTAACGTAAACTGATTCTTTGGACTTTCCTGTTTCAAATTCTCAAATACTCGTACAATATCGTCTGGTGTAGTATCCTTAGAGCCAAGTCCATAACGACCGCCTACAATTACAGGTTGTAAGCCCTCTCTTGCAAAAGCAGTGCACACATCTAGATACAGAGGCTCTCCAATAGCTCCTGGTTCTTTTGTTCTGTCCAGTACCGCTACCTTCTTTACAGTCTTTGGCATCTTCTGCATAAAATGCTCTACTGAAAATGGTCGGTACAAATGAACTTTTAATACACCATACTTACAGCCATTGCTGTTGCAATAATCAATGACCTCCTCTATGGTTTCATTTACAGAACCCATGGCAACAATAACATACTCGGCATCCTCAGCTCCATAGTAGTCAAATAACCCATATTTACGGCCAGTTAACTGCCCCATCTTATCTAGATATTCTTCTATCACTGGTATGATATTGTTATAGAATGGATTAGAAGCTTCCCTTGACTGAAAATAGATATCAGGATTCTGAGCTGTACCACGAGTAACTGGATGATTTGGAGAGAGACTGTTTTCACGAAAGCTTTTTAAAGCCTCCATGTCCATTAACCCTTTATAGTCACTGTATTCCAATGCCTCAATCTTCTGAATCTCATGACTAGTACGGAATCCATCAAAGAAGTGTACCACAGGAAGGCGTCCTTTTAACGCTGCCAAATGCGCAACCGGTGCCAAATCCATAACCTCTTGAACAGAGTTTGAAGCCAGTAACACACATCCTGTCTGTCTAACTGCCATAACATCCTGGTGATCTCCAAAGATACTTAGCGCCTGTGCTGCTATAGCACGGGCACTGACATGAAGTACACCGGGCAGGAGTTCTCCCGCAACCTTATATATATTAGGTATCATTAGTAACAAACCTTGGGAAGCAGTAAAGGTAGTCGTTAAGGCTCCACCTTGTAGAGAACCATGAAAGGCTCCTGCTGCACCTGCCTCAGATTGCATCTCTACAACATCTACAATCTGGTCAAACATATTTTTTCGGCCTCCGGCCGCCCAATCATCCACGATCTCCGCCATAGTGGAGGATGGCGTAATTGGATATATGGCGGCAACCTCAGTAAAGCCATAAGCAACATAGGCCGCTGCTGTATTACCGTCCACTGTCATTGTTGTTTTTCCCATTACCTAACCTCCTATAAGCGACTGCCATTATCTACCCAGTCTTTGGCTTCCTCAACATCGTAAAGATCCGGAATCTCAACCTTACTTCTTGGAATCACTTCTGAGTCCTCCGACCAGGCTGCGGTTCCCTCACTATTAGTAGGACGGGCTGAATATAAACGTTTGTTATTTTCACCGTTTAGTGCAGTTTGATTAAAAAAGTTCAATGGCAATTCCTCTCTTTCATTTTTATTTGTTTCATATGGCATGATGTGTCTCTAGATTAACCGATTTCTTCATATAAACATTATAGTTTTTTGCAATACTGTGGAATATTATTCATTTTCTGTACGGAAAGAGAGTTTTATAAAAGTATTTAATTTAACGCAAAAGAAACACGGAATGAGGGGGACATTCCGTGTTTCTCTTTACATCTATTATATTCAGGAAAATATAACAATATTAGAACTGTCAATCTTCCTTCATATCAAGGCAATGAAAGGCATGGTCAGTTACTTCTTTATCCGGTTTTCCTGTCAAAAGGCTTACAACTGGCACCAGAATCATTCCACCTATCATAACAAAGGCTCCCGCGTTGATTGAAGATTGTAAGATCTTAGGGAACATGCTGTTAAAGAGCATATTTATAAGGATAAAACCACTACCAAAGATAAAGCATGCATACACTGCAATCTTGTTCACTCTCTTCCAGAATAGCCCATAGAAAAATGGTGCTAGGAAGGAACCAGCTAGTGCTCCCCAGGAAACACCCATAAGCTGGGCGATAAAGGCTACCTTGGACCTGTACTGTATGATTGCTATAATAACGGAAATTACAATAAAGATTGCAATAAATATTCTCATCACAAAAAGCTGAGATTTTTCTTTCATATTTTTAACAATGGTTCCCTTAATAAAATCTAAGGTAAGAGTGGAACTAGAGGTCAAAACTAAGGAGGATAACGTAGACATGGAAGCTGACAATACCAATATGACTACAATACCGATGAGTAAATCAGACAAACCAGATAACATAGTTGGGACAATTTGATCATATCCCTTACTGATATCCACTGTATTGTACAAACGTCCAAAACCTCCTAGAAAATAGCATCCACCAGCCACTACTACTGCAAACAGAGTGGATATTATAGTACCTATTCTGATTGACTTCTGATCTTTAATTGCATAGAATTTATGTACCATTTGTGGAAGTCCCCAGGTTCCAAGAGATGTCAAAATTACAACTCCTAAGAGACTGACCGGATCTGGCCCGAATAACGAGGTAAAGGACCCTGCTTCCACATTGTTTTTCACATCAGATACCTGAGATAAACTTTGAAGAGCTTCCGTAAATCCTCCATTCTGATTTAAGACAGAAGCGACAACTGCCACTATACCACCTAACATGATGATTCCCTGAATGAAGTCATTCACTGCTGTTGCCATATAACCACCCGCAATTACATAAATACCTGTAAGAACTGCCATAATGATTACACAGTAAGTATAGTCAATATTGAACGCCATACCAAATAAACGGGAAAGGCCATTGTATAAAGAGGCTGTATAAGGAATAAGAAAGATAAAAACGATTAAGGAAGCAACCAACTTTAAGCCCTTACTACCGAAACGTTTTTCAAAGAAATCTGGCATGGTCTTGCTATGTAGGTGATGTGTCATAAGCCTTGTTCTCTTTCCTAAGATAACCCAGGCTAGGAGGGTTCCGATAACCGCATTACCGATTCCAATCCAAGTAGCGGCTACACCATATTTCCAACCAAACTGTCCTGCATAACCTACAAAGATTACAGCTGAGAAATAGGAGGTTCCATAGGCAAAGGCAGTTAACCAAGCGCCAACATTCCTTCCTCCTAGTACAAACTGGTTGACATTGGTTGCCTTTTTTCTGCATATTAATCCTACTGCTACCATGATAGCAAAAAACACAATTAGTAATATTACCTTAATAGCCATTCCTTTTCTCCTTCCATCTACCCCATGCATCTTATTATATATAGTTATGTTTACACATTAATGTGCTTATGTATTAATGTATTTATGCATTAATGCTTTAAAGCATTAAACTTATTTAAGTATATAGGAGTATAATGTCTTTGTCAATAGAAAATAGGTCCAGAACATAAAGTTTTGGACCTATTCCTGATGTAATTCTAAATTTATTTATTTTAATTTCTTAAGCAATTCCTCTGGATCCATACCATGAACCATACAAGCTTCTTCTAATGTCTCCATCTGAGAGGATGGGCAGCCAAGACAGTGCATACCTGCTGCCAGTAATACATTGGCATTGTCTGGATTTGCTCGAAGGATATCACCAATTGTCATATCTATAGAAAGTACTCCTTCTTCTGCTTTTACAGATTTCACTTCATCACCGAAGAACAGTTCCATATCCTCTTCTACTGTAGATATTCCAGCAATACCGAAGTTCTCTATTAACACCTTTGCTACATTAGGAGACAAAAAGGCAGGAAGTGTTGGTCCTAAATGAATCTCTTTTACTCCAAGATACAATAAGGACAATAATACGATAACCGCCTTTTGCTCATACCAGGCAATGTTGTAGATGATTGGTAGGTCATTGATATCAGCCAGGCCGAATACCTCTTTTAACTTAAGAGCAATTAGAGCTAAGGAGTAGGAATCATTACACTGCCCTGCATCTAATACTCTAGGAATTCCATTAATATCTCCTAAGTCAAGTTTATTATATTTGTATTTAGCACAACCTGCAGTCAGAATTACGCTATCCTTTGGAAGGGCTTTTGCAAAATCAGTATAGTAATTACGCTTGGAGGCACGGCCATCACAGCCTGCCATTACTACAAATGTCTTAATGGCACCGGATTTCACTGCATCTACAACAGCATCTGCTAACGCAAGCACTTGCTCATGGGCAAATCCACCGATGATCTCACCTGTTTCAATCTCAGTTGGTGCTGCACAGGTCTTCGCTAAGTCAATAATCTCTGAGAAATCCTTTTTGGAACCTGCTTCCCCTTCAATGTGCTTGCAGCCAACATAACCGGCTGCTCCAGTAGTAAATAGTCTGTCTTTGTAGCTATCCTTTGGAGGCACGATACAGTTGGTCGTCATTAAGATTGGGCCATTGAAGGATTCGAACTCTTCCTTTTGTTTCCACCAAGCATTACCATAGTTACCAACCAGATTTGTATATTTTTTGAGGTTTGGATAGTAGTGAGCTGGTAACATCTCGGAGTGCGTATACA
>JAEYRR010000184.1 GCA_023435505.1 Bacillota bacterium
TTACTATCCCATTCAATAAGGAAGGACAGTAATCTTCGGGTGGTGATATGTAAAAAACCTCGGAAAAATATTCCGAGGTATGTAAACATTCACGAACTCTTCTCTCATCCAGACTTTACTGTCGGTTTTGGAATTGCACCAAATCAACCACCTAAGTGGGTCGCGGACTATTACCGCCGGTTGGGACTTGCACCCTACCCCGAAGAACTTATTTAGTTTTTAAGCATAATGCTCAATTTCGATTCTAGTATACGTTTCCGATATCCATTTGTCAATAGCTAGCATACTATATATTTACTATAGTATATGTAATTCTATGAAATACATGCAAAAATAATATTGTCAAATTATAAAAATTATAGTACTGTTAGTTAATATATTTTTGTAAATACTAACACTAGTTGAATGACAAGTACTTCATTAGGAGAGAAAAGAAATGATGGACATGACGCAGGTTATAAATCAAATGATAGTGTTATTCTTAATGTTAACCCTTGGCTATATTTGTGGTAAAGCCAAGGTGTTTTCACAGGAGAGTAATCAGGCTCTTTCAAGAGCTGTAATTTATATTGCAAACCCGGCATTGATTCTTAATACGGTAACAAGTGGTCAGATAATTGAAGATAAAAGCTATACATTGCTTATAATTGCTTTGTCGGCATTGTTCTATATAGTAGTTCCTATACTGGCTAAACTCTTTACCTTCGCCCTACCATTTACTAGAAGAAACCGAAAGACGTATGAGGCGCTTTACTGCTTTTCTAATTGTGGGTTTATGGGTATTCCAGTTATTAATGCTTTGTATGGGCCAGAAGCGATCTTCTACGTAGCCATCTTTTTGATACCATTTAATATATTGGTTTACACGTATGGAGTCATGCTGCTTTCAGGTAATGATGCTGAAAGTAAAATAAAAATTAACATTAAAAAAATATTAAATCCTGTGGTAGTAACGTCTATTATTACATTGATTATTTATTTTGCAGGAATTAAAACACCTTATGTAGTCAATGAAACAGTGTCTTTACTGGGTGCTGTTACAACACCTTTAGCCATGATAACCATTGGTTCTAACCTGTCTTATATCTCAGTCAAAGAGGTATTCCTTGACTGGAAAATGTATGTGTTTGCGGTTTTACGATTGTTGCTGTTCCCAACAGCCATATGGCTTGTGTTCCGATTCTTTATAAAGGATGCAATGCTTTTAAATGTTATGGTGGTAATCGCCGCCATGCCGGTAGCAGCAAACGTCACACTGATTTCCAATGAGTATGGTGGAGATGCTACAACAGTAGCGAAAGCAACCTTTATAACAACCCTGTTATCTCTGGGTTCCATCCCTGTTTTGGCTGCTCTTATTTTGTAAAATTAAATGTTAGGATGTAACTGTATTAACACATAATACTAACCTGGTTCGGCATAGGTATATAGGAAAGAGGAATACTAAATAGTAATCACCAGTTACCTAAATTGTAAAGGAGAATAGTATGTATGTGCTTCAAAATTGTTATATCCTTGACTATTTAGATTTACCTACCATTCCTTGGATACAATGCCGGACAACAATGATGTTGGATGATTCTATTTTATGGACAGTTAAGAATGAACCGTTTTATGGACGAAAAGGTTATATTTATGGGAAAATTGGAGTTACAGCAAGTGAAGCCATGGACTATATCAAATCCCAATATGAAACCTTAGAAAGAAACAGGATACTATTGTGTTACCCTTACTTTACGGCCTCAAAAAGTGGGACTATAGATATGAGCTATGAACGTGTTGCCATTGAGGCAGTAGAGGGAAAGATTGAGAATTTGAAAAAAAAGCATCGAGTGGATGAGACATTACTTTTCCGGGAGGAAAATCTGGAGATTTTCGGGGAAGAAAAATTCCTTACGAGGGATGAGACTTTAGAAATCATTGATTATGGCTGTATGCTTAAAAAAAGATTTGCAGGGGAGCTGGAGTATGGGAAAAACATACTGATCTACTGGAGTTATGTGGAGGAGACATTGCGGAACATGATACCGAAAGGGAATCCCACACTGGTCTTTCATCAAATAAAAGTATTAGGTGCATAATATTCAGAACTAGCTAAAATATGAAAAAACGGTGAAATAATATGAAACAGGCTATCTTTTTTATGTGAAATATGATATAAAAAGATAGTCTTTTAATTTGTATTATTTAGTTGTTATAACGTAATGTTAATCTATTTCAGATGATAAACATTAGGAAAGAGAAGGGAAGATTATGAGAAAGAAATTTGCTGTTGTAACAGTAACATTGATGATGGGACTTTCCATTGTGGCATGTAGTAAAAACAAAAGTAATCCTGAGAATTCAGGAACTCCAAGTACTAGTCCAGGAGTTTCGGCATCTCCATCAACATCCGTCGAACCAAGTAAGGATACGCCTTATACTCAGGAGCAGGAAATTAAATTACAATCACGAGATATAAGCGGATATGTAAAACTCGGTGAATATAAAGGTGTTAAAGCTGAAGCAGTAGATGCTACTGTAACTGATAAGGATGTAGAAGATGCAATTCAACTTGTTCTGAAAGATAATGCTACCTATAAAGACACAGCTAAGGATTATAAAGCAGCAAATGGTGATCAGGTTGACATTGATTTCGTTGGTAAGGTTAATGGAGAAGCGTTTGAAGGTGGAACTGCTAAGAACCAGACCGTGATTCTTGGATCAAAACAGTATATTGAAGGCTTTGAAGAAGGAATCGTTGGCCATAAAGCAGGAACTACCTTTGACATTAATGTTACTTTTCCAACTAATTATGGAAACACAGAGATGGCAGGAAAAGCTGCTGTATTTACTATAACTTTGAATTCTATTAAGAACACAGTAATCCCAGAACTTAACGATGCTTTGGTTCAAAAGGTATCCACAACCTCAAAGACAGTAGCAC
>JAEYRR010000280.1 GCA_023435505.1 Bacillota bacterium
TCATAAACAACAAGGATTACCTGTCCGGCTACAATAAGACCTACAAGCAAGTAAGGCTTCATCGCTTTTGTTATCACAAGACTTGGTGCTAAGATTAAAATAGGAATATACATAGCATTGAATACGAGAAATTTTACAACTGACAATACTATTATATAACGCTTATTTGTCTTAAGAAGATTTCTCCACACAATTTCTGTCAGCAATACATATAATGCCATCCCCCCATAAGTAAAGGCATATAGTTTGTTTGGAGAAACAATAAAACTAAGAAGTACACTACCTGTAAAAAAAGCTGCGCCGATCGCTGTACCATAATCCATAATTACGATGCCTGTACAAAAGGATGCCAGGGCGAGAAAAAACAATGTACTCATGTCTATCACGCTACCTAAAACAACTAAGACCACGGAAAATGCCATCATCAACCCTAAAAAAGACATCTTTCTTGCACTTACATGCATGAACACAAATCCCCTCCCATACATTCACAGCAGGTATCAGCCATCCACAGTTTACAACAACAGTCTAGAGGATCATCGCCTACACCTCGGCCATATCCTGCACCAGTTGCCTGATAGCGTCGATTCCCATACTGAAGCTGATCTAACAAATTAGCATATTCCTGGTTAGATGGGTCTAGCTTGTATGCAGTTTGTGCATAATTATATGCCTGCACATTATTACCCACACCATTACTTGCGATAGCACCATAGTAGTACCATCTAGCATTATGATCTGAAATACCATTCAAGCGAATAATAGCCTCTTGATAGCGTCTTTGACTTAAAAGCTGAGCAACAGCTGATAATTCAGGGGTATCATAAGCAGAATTAGCATAGTTACCACCAAACCCACTGGTAGTACTTTGACCAAAGCCTCCAAATCCTCCAAATCCTCCTGAGCCTCCAAAACCTCCTGAGCTATAGCTTCCGGAATACCCATTTTCTCTGTCCTTCATAATCTGGTTATAAGCTTCCTGAACCTCTTTAAATTTTTCCTCAGCAAGGTCAGATAATGGATTATTCACATATGAATCCGGATGGTATTTCCTGCTTAAATCACGGTACGCTCTCTTTACTTCATCATCCGTTGCATTCGGACTAATCTCTAATATCTTATATGGATCTGTTATCATCAGTCTTATTCCTTTCTTCTACACATTTCTGACGCAATTTGTCATATTTACTCCAAACACCAGCATACAATATATTTCTTAAAATATCTACTTCTGGTTGCACCACAATCGGTAATTTTTCAAACGCTTTTGTTGCTTCTGCCATCATTAGAGTTAAAATATGCCCGATTTCCTCAGTTAATTCTTCCTCGTTATACTCCCGAAATGGGTTATAACTTCCTTTTTTCATATCTTCCTCTAAATCCTCATAGGCATCCATAATATAGATGAATTTTCCTAAATAGAATCCCAGATTACGCAGATCGTCCTGCCACTGGTCTTCCTTATAAACAAATAGTTCTGCCATCAGCTCCCCAAAGGGTTTTGCTACATAATCCAGTCTCGTTTCTTTGACTTTTTCCAACTCACTTAATTCCTTAAGAGTGCTTTTGATAACCTCTACCTGGCGGGGGTATTTCTTCTCTATCCGCTTATATCTGCGTTTCACAAGCTTAGCTCCCGTTAGCCCTTTGATACTTTTCTCATCCTCCCAGTCATCCCTAAAATGATGATAGGATAATGCAATATTCATGGCGGCTGCATAGTGGGTTATATCATTCGTCAACATAGAATGCTTCTTTACTGGATGAACCATACAGTGATGATTCTCATGATCAGGTTTTTCCTCATATAATGCAGTCAATAATACAATTAAAAAAGTCATATCATAGGTCAGAGTAAACTGACCAAATCTACCATATTCCTTCTTTAAGGTACGGCATAAGCCGCAATAGTAAGCGTGATACCTTTCATACTCTTTAATCTTTAGTTCCGGTTTATTAATCATTACATAGCCAAACATAAGGCCTCCATATATCACTGTCCCTGCTTTTCTTATCTTACAAAGGTCTACCTATTACCTATAGGCATTATACCATTAAACAACCAGAGATTATACTTCTTTTTTATGTTCTTTTTATGAACTCCTGCTTACAGCTTGGACAAGTAATTGCTATCTTTCCTTTGCCCTTTGGTACCCGAATCATCTGTCCACATTTACCACATTGAAAGATCTTGTGATTTTTATCTGTTTTTGGTTTGCCATAGGACTTGGTTCTCCTCTGGCTACCTGCTCCATAAGGATTACCATATGGATTCTGGCCATAGTATCCTGAGCTGCTTCTCCCATTTCTATGAGGTAATTTGCTACGAATTGGGCCATATATCTTCATAAATTTTTGATTTTCAGCAGTTCGTTTTGATATATTTCTAGAAAACATGCGATAGAAAATCACAACAAACAACACATAACTTAAAGCTAGTACAATAACTGAGCCTGTAAAGGACAATACAATACTTAAAATCACATATACGACTAATAATGCTATATTTAATTGGTCAGATCCATATCTACCAATCATCCACTGACGAAAACGATCCATTAATCTCATATCAATACCTCTTTCTTCTTAGTTTCTTGGTGTTACTTAGTATATTAGTGTTATAGCAGGAAGTTGTCAATGAAACAAATCTTAAAAGATTATTAAAAACTATCCTTTACTATTCCTTATTACTATTGTCTGACTTTTTACTATAATGCATTGTTGAATTTGTTAGAATATAAAGTAATCTGTTACTTTCTGCATAAATATGAATTAAAATTGATTATTGTGTCGTTTTAATGTATAATACATATACAAAATGCTTTTGAGAACATAGGAGTTGAATAAATATCTATGTTTTACAAATAACTAACAAATACAAGAAAGGATAAATATTATGCAAGCAACTATTTGGGCTATACTCCCACCAGTCATTGCCATCGTACTTGCTTTACTGACAAAAGAAGTCTACCTTTCCTTAATGATTGGTATTCTATCCGGAGCATTTCTCCTGACTGGAATCACAAACCCAATCGCTGCGTTAAACGTAACCTTTGATGCGATGAGTTCTAAAATTGGAGGAAATGTAGATATCCTAATATTCCTTGTATTATTAGGAATTATCGTAGCACTGATTAGCAAATCTGGTGCTTCCCGGGCATACGGCGAGTGGGCATCCGGTGCTATCAAAACCAAAAGAGGTGCATTGCTTTCAACCTCCGCTTTAGGTGCACTTATTTTCGTAGATGACTACTTTAATTGTCTGACAGTAGGTACCGTTATGCGTCCTGTAACGGACAAATATAAAATCACAAGAGCAAAACTTGCTTACATCATTGATGCTACTGCAGCACCTATCTGTATCATTGCTCCAATCTCCAGTTGGGCGGCTGCTGTTAGTTCTTCCTTACCGGAAGGCAGTAATCTCAATGGTTTCCAACTATTTATGGATACCATTCCTTTTAACCTATATGCAATATTTACAATTATCTTTATGTTATTCTTGGTAATTTGTAATATGGACTTCTTCTCTATGAAAAAAGTAGAGCAAAATGGTTCCAATAAAAAAGTATTACTAGAACATGATGAAATTAAGATTGTTGGAAAAGGAACTGTAATAGACCTTATACTTCCTATCCTGGTCTTAATCGCTTCCTGTATCTTCTTTATGATGCAATCCGGTGGATTTTTTGAAGGAGCAACCATCATAGATGCATTTGCAAACTGTTCTTCTTCGAGAAGCCTTGTTCTTGGATCTTTATTTACTATTTTCTTTATCTTTGTAATGTATCTATTAAGAAGGACTATAAACTTCCAACAATTTTGTGAGAGCTTTACTGAAGGCTTTAAGGCCATGACTCCAGCCATCCTTATTCTTTGCTTAGCTTGGACCTTATCTGCCATCTGTGATGGAGATCACTTAAATCTAAGAGGTTTTGTACAAAATAATATCATGTACGTGGATCGTATAAAAGTGCTTGTTCCTGCAGTATTCTTTCTGATCTCCTTAGGACTTGCTTTTGCAACCGGTACGTCCTGGGGAACCTTTGCAATCTTAATTCCAGTTGCAACTACTGTATATGATCCTATTACAGAATACGGCATGTTAGTAATCGGTGTTGCAGCTATCCTTGCTGGTGCAGTATGTGGTGACCATGTATCTCCTATCTCTGATACAACGATTCTGGCTTCAGCAGGAGCCCAATGTAATCACATTGAACATGTCTCTACCCAGATGCCATATGCACTTAGTGTAGCAGGTTGCTGTTTAATTGGATTCCTATTCGCAGGTTTATTTAACAGTGGCTTAATCGGGTTAATTGTTGGCTTTATAGCGATGATGGCTATGATGCTTACCTTCTACTTTGTTTATCATAACAAAGGAAAGAAATCTCTGTAAAATATACTAAATCGTATCACACAAAAAAGCTGGTGCCTATTGAGTGTCCAAACTCAATTGCACCAGTTTTTTATCATATTAAATAATTTATATAATCTCACTTAAATTGTCCTGTATAGCTTTGGCAACCTCCGGATTGTTCATCGAATAAACATGTATAGCGTTTACACCATTGGCTAGCAGATCAATGATCTGTTCAGTCGCATAGGCGATACCCGCTTGCTTCATAGCAGCCGGATTTTCTCCAAACTTCTGCACAATCGCCTTAAAGCGACTAGGAAGATAGGTACCTGAAAGTTCACATATCCTTCGTATCTGCTTTCCATTGGTAACTGGCATTATTCCTGCTATAACCGGGATTGTTATGCCTCTTTCCCGAATTCTATACAAATATTTGTATAAAATATTGTTATCAAAAAACATCTGAGTAGTCAGAAAATCACACCCTGCCTCCACCTTATGCTTTACATAACCGATGTCTTCTTCTAAAGTCTTTGCTTCCACATGCCCTTCCGGATAGCAAGCAGCACCTACACAAAAATCAGAATATTCTTTGATTGCAGCTACCAACTCACTGGCATATTGGTAGCAGTCTTTCTCTACCATCGCCATATCCTTTGGCTTGTCTCCACGTAAAGCCAAGATATTCTCGATACCCTGTCCTTTCAATAACTCCAATTGTCTAATTACTTCCTCTTTTGCAGAAGATACACAGGTCATATGGGCTAAGGGTGTAACTCCAAAATGATTTTTTATATTAGTGGCGATACTTATAGTGTGCTCACTGGTACCTCCTCCGGCACCATAGGTTACACTCATAAAGGAAGGACATAGCTTAGCAATTTCTTCTGTTGCTACTCTGACCTTTTCATAATCACTGGTTGTCTTTGGTGGGAACACTTCGAAGGACAATGTTGGTTTTCCCTGCCCTACAATATCACGAATCTTCATGGCTTATCCCTCATTTTTTGCATCTGGCTGTATAACAACCGAATTGAAATCCTCCAAAGACATCGGCCTAGCATAATAGTAGCCCTGACCGACAGTGCAGTTACATCTGTTTAGGAAGTCCACGTGTTCCTTGGTTTCAATTCCCTCTGCCATTACTTCCAAATCCAAATTGTGAATCATATTAATAGAATCCTCTATAATGATCTTTCCTCTTGAATTTTCACTGATATCCTCAAAAAATGCCTTATCTAACTTAATCACATCAATAGGAACAGATTTTAACATATTCAAAGAAGAATACCCACTTCCAAAGTCATCCATCTGAAGAACAAATCCATGTTTCTTCAAGTCATACATTAGACCATACAACATATGAACATTCTCCATAAAGAGGCCTTCCGTAAATTCTAATTCCAACAGATGAACTGGTACGTTATACTTTCTGGTCAGATTTAGCAGCTTTTGCACCAGGGACGGATCATAAGTATGAAGTCGAGAAATATTTACGGATATAGGATATACAATTCCCATGTCCAACCATTTTCTCAGTTGCTTACATGCCTGTTCCCACATATATTCATCTAATTGTAGAATAAATCCATTCTTTTCGAATAACTTAATAAAACGTGCGGGATAGATTATTCCTTGTTTTGGATGCTGCCACCTAACTAAGGCCTCTGCACCCACAACCTGATTGGTTCGCAGATTGTATTTAGGCTGTAGATACATTTTAAACTCTTCATTATCTAACGCACTGTGCATCTCAGCTTCAATTCTCTGAGTTTCCACTAATTCCTTACGATATTCTTCATTATAGAAGGCATAATACTGGTTAGAAAGCCCTTTAATTGGTCTTGTAGCAAGTCTAGCCCAATCGCACATTAAGCGAATAGGAATACTTGGATCTGTCACAAGATAAACACCAAAGGACATCTTAAAGGTTCCATTGACATATGGAGTCTTGAAAGATTCTTCTCGAATCCAGTTAATTAAATCAACGATGTTCTTTCTGGTCTCATAGCTAATTAACACACTAAAGCAGTCCGCATAATACCGACAGAACACTTTATCTTCATATTCTAATCGACGCAGTATATCTGCAATATAGCAGATAACCTGATCCCCTATCTCTTCACTGTATATATCATTGATTACACGGAAATTATCGATATCAAAGGAGATTACTGCATATTTTTTGCTTACATCAGACCATATTTTTTCTTTTGCTAGATTGTAGAATTTATTTGCTACATAGAGCCCAGTGAGAGAATCAAAACTCTTCTCATCCTCCAACTTCTGAATCATATTGCTCTTCGTTCTGTTCTCATATTTGCGCATTTCATCGCTTCGACTCTTTTGTACATCTTTAAACATTATGGTACAGATAATATCTCCCAATACATTGGTTTCATGAAGTACAGCCTCAACAAAATACCAATGAAACTCCTGATTTTTATTAAAAATCCTAATATAGCGATGAATAAACCTGTCCTCATTAATGAACATTTCCAATAGCTTCTCCCTAGAGAAGTAATGATTATAATCTGCCTGTTCTTCTTCATCAAAGATTTCTTTATGTATGTGTTCAAACATCTCTGTATAAGTTTTAAAATTATGCTCACTTCCAGGATACTCACTCTCATTAAAACGCCGAGTTTTATCCCGTGTCAAATTAACCGCATAAATAAAATCATAGCTTTCTAAAATTGTCTTACCAAATTCTCTATATACATTAGAGCTAAAATCTTCTTTTCCTGTTACATCTAGCATATCCGTTTTTACGACGCCTACATTAACAGTAGCAGCCAGCTCCTTCACCTCTTCACTAAGATCATTGTAGAAGATATATGTGTTCTTTCCTCTCAGCTTAGCTTGGTAAAGAGCAATATCTGCCGTTTTATATAACTCTTGGAAGCATTTTGTATTATTAAATAGACTGATTCCCACACTAACGGTAACATTGTTAATGTTTGCCCTAACCTTTTGACAAATAGCATCAGCCTTTTCATAAATAGCAGAGACCTCCTTAACATCCTTCATCAAAACAATGAATTCGTCTCCACCAAGACGCCCGATAACATCCGTACTTCTAAATTCTCTACGGAGAATACCACTTATTTGGGCTAAGACAGCATCTCCTTCTAAATGACCATAAAAATCATTAATATTCTTAAAGTTATCAATGTCAATGATAAATAAGGCCGATAACAACTCATTTGTATTTTCTGCAAGATACTTTTGTATCTCCTCTTGCGCAAACTCACGGCTACTTACCTGCGTAAGATAGTCTGTGTTGGCTTTTACCATTAATTGGCGCTCAACTTCTTTATGTACAGTGACATCACTTAATTTACCAACTATAAGCATGGCCTCTTTTTTCTCGGAGAAGATACACTTGGCCACAAGATATATCCATTGCATTTTACTGCCTCCGATATTATAACAGATATAAGAATCTGTAGACTCCATCTTATCCACCACAAACATAGAGAAAATTCGCTTGATTTCATCGCGACTATCCTCCGTCAGCTTACCTCCCGGTAGGGAGTTGGAGATTACCTTTTTATAAAAATTAGTGATATGAGTAGGACGTTTTAAAGCGCTTTCCTCTCCTCCAAAGTAGCTCATAACATCAGACTTCATATCATACTCAAATATTATTTCACTGGTAAAAGAAAGAACCATTTTATAACGTTCTTCAAAACTCTTTAATTCCTGTACTCTTCTCATATCTTCTGTCATAACAGAGATCAGACAGTAGACTATAGGTTCATCCAGTTGCATCTTCTTAATCGGAATAATCTTAACACCAAACATCAGTGGCTGTCCATCCTTAGTATGCATGTTAAAGATTTTGGATTCTACTGTCTGCTCTTTAATGCACGTATCGATTAAGGCACAAAAATTATCGCTATCCTTATTCCCCTCAATTTCTAGGTGGTAATTCATGCATAAGCATTTGACTTCCTCAGGGTCATAACCTGAAGTTTTTTCAAAACCACTATTATACCAAACAATTGGATATCCTTCCTCTACCCTGAGTTTTAAAATTCCTACAGACAATCTATCCGTAAAGAATTCATATTCATGACAATTTTTTTTATCTATCTCCATCTCACCTTTTAGTTCCGTGACATCATAGATCGATACATAAAAAATAGGAAATTGTGACTTATATATTTTTTTTGTATAAACAGCTCTAACAATAATTGAACGTTTATCCCTATCACTTGTATACTCAAAGGAAAAGCTCTTTTCGCCCCTTTTAATTCCTTGACTTAATATATTACATTCTTCGTAAAATGATTGATCTCCTAGAAAATTAGTTAAGTCTTCACACAGATTATTATCTATAACACTAAGTATTTCCAAATTATTTTCACATAAAGCAACTTCAATAAGCGCTCCTGCAAAAGCGCCTTGACAGAAATTTGATATTTCCCATAAAATACCTGAAGAATCATTAACGCCCAATTTCCCAACCTCCTGGTCCTTTCTTCATTTCTCTCCAGGCAAACCCGCTCTCGATTCTTGCCTAGTCATCAGAAAGTTCTACCGAATAACATTATTTACCTTATATTATAATATAATCTAAGTGGAAACTCAACATAATACGAATATGATTCTCAATATTTTACCATTTATTTCTTTTTTCGACTACTATATTTTTTTAAATAAAACATAATAATAATCATCGACTTTCTCATGTGCAACAGATACCTGTTGATAGTTCGTAAATAATTCATGGCATTCCGCAAAATCTTCCAATGGTCGTTTTCTACCATAACGTACTATAACGAAATCCACTTCTTTATTTTTTATGATATCTTCTTGCTCCTCATACATCTCAGGATAATTTTCTCTAGGAATATTCTGTCTACAAAAAAACTTTGTATTTGGCAGCGGAGTATCTGCAGTAAGATAAAATCCCCCATCTAGGAAATTATAATTAAGCAAAGTGGGATTCTCAACCTGATTAATGATTTTAGCAAACTGTACCTGTACATAATCGTCTGGCGTCTTATATAGAAAAGTGAGACAATTGCTGGATGAAAGGAGAATCACCACATATATAGAAGCATAAATTGGTAGTGTAATTCTTTTCTGATTAATGAAGAAAGGAAGTATCTTTTCTAACAATTTCACAGTTGCGATTACTCCAAAGACAACAAATGCACCTAAAATTAATAAATAATATTTATATCTAGTTCCGCCAATAAATACAAAGAAATACGTAAATACACAAGTAATAATCAAACCTATCTTGGCATCTCTGTTCATTCCTAACTTCTTTGAGCTAGCAAAATAAATCAATCCCCATAGAATCATAGGAGTAAAAACAGGGTTCCACATTATATCATTGGTAAAGAAATACAAAATCTTTTCGATGGCTGTAACCTGGCTGGAATACATAAAGATATTCGTATAGAAATAGGCATATAGAAATTCGCCCACTGCTCCATGGATTATAAAATAAAGAAAATATGGAGCAGAACCGGCTAGCATTCCTGCCAAAAACCAAAGAGCAGCTTTAAAACTTTCCATAAAGCTCTTTCTCTTCCATATTGCAATTCCAACTACCAATGCCCATCCTATATAAAAACCAAGTAGGGTAAACTTAATCCAT
Source organism: Bacillota bacterium (assembly GCA_023435505.1). GTDB lineage: Bacteria > Bacillota > Clostridia > Lachnospirales > Lachnospiraceae > KM106-2. The sequence goes on from JAEYRR010000280.1 coordinate 9,978, forward strand.
AGAATACATGCTGCCAATATACCATGTAAGAACATGATTTTTGAAGCTATTTTCTCATCCCTACTATTCAAATAGCGAAGCATGTGATACAAGGCAATTAATAGAATTGGCATACAGAACTCTTCTGCATTATCTCCACGGCTGTAACAAAAAGCTGTTACAATAATAAGGCCAGTTACTGAAGTTACTAGTCTGTTGTATTTCCTGTCTAAAAACAAATCACTGATTTTTCCAACATACCCAAGAATAACAGCAAAATTAATGATCTGTAGCAAATAAACGCCATAAAAGGTCTTATCACTAATGATAGCTGCAAGTGTATGTATGAAAAACAGTAAAGGACCCTTCTGATCATATATATCACGGTATAGAACTTTACCATCTAATACACTCTTTCCAATTGTAAAAAAGCAATTCTGATCCACTCCCACATGAATCGGAAATAAGATTGAGGTCATAGAACCAAATGTCATTAACACTGTGGATATAGCAAGTAAGAAGAACAAGTCCTTCTTTTTATCTTTTATATGAGTCAACATAATATCGTTACCTTTCTGGTGCAAACATCCTTACATTTCTTTTACATAAAAATAAGGGCGAAAAGAAATTCGATTCCTATTTTACAAGTCCGTCATTAAAAAGTCAACATAACCTTTATTTAGTTATTCACTATAGTGAAGAGATTCTTCTGGATTATTTTCCTTAGTTTAGCAAATTAAAAATCCAGTAGGTTTTACCCTACTGGATGAAAGCGCGTCAGACTTTACGATATATTACTTATGATATTAGTTATTTAATGAGGCCTAACTTAATCATATTCTCTTTAATTTTAGCCTTCTCAGCATCACTAGCATCCGCTAATGGTGCACGAACAATGCCAAGAGGTAAGTCTATTAAGCTTGCAGCGTATTTGTAACCTGCAAGGAATGGAGCTCCCTTAAGTGCAGTACGAATATCAAGAATTTCTTTTTGCTTCTCAAAAGCACCTTCTACATCGCCACTGAAATAGATATCACAGATGTCAATGATTGGCTTTGGAAATACTGCGGAAATTAAGGAAATAATACCGCAACCACCTACAGTAAGTGTTGGGAAGATAGTTGCATCACTACCAGAAACACATTCCCAATGCTTACCAGCCATAATACCCGCCTGTACACTTTCTAGATGAATGATATCCTGTGTACTATCCTTATATCCAATTACATTCTCATTGTTGTTAGCAATCTTAGCTACTGTAGCAGGAGTTAAAGTATTGCTAGTTTGAGGAGCATTATATATGTATACTGGTAATTTTGTGCTCTCAGCAAGCTTAGTAAAGTACTTAACCATCATATCCTGTGTATATCCTATTACATATGGCTGAGTAATACAGATTGCATCTACACCGGCATCTTCATAACCCTTTAAGAGAGCAAGTGCATCATCAGGGCGAAGTTCTGCGATGTTCCCAATTACAGGAATAACACCATTTGCTTTTTTCACGGCAGCCTTAGTCATTGCCACTCTTTCTTCCTGAGTAGTAAATAAACTCTCACTAGCAAGTCCGCCAGTGAATAATCCCTTTATACCAGCTTGAAGTTGGATATCTATTTCATTTTCGTACATTCCTAAATCAAGTTTTTCATCTTTGTCAAAGGTTGATATTAATTCTGTAACAGCATCTTTTACAATATACTTACTTAAATCCATCATATGTACCTCCTAAAATATCATTATCTATATGTACTTTACATTTATAATATGTAAGTTATAGCATGGAACCAGCATCAAGTGCTAAAGAGGCACCTGTGATTAACTTAGCTTCATCGGAAGTTGCAACCCATACTACATAGTTACTTACATCCTGAGCCTCAATAAATGCTATGCCCATTGCACGTTTCTTGCAAAGTGCTTCATTCATTTCGTCAAAGTTCTCAAAATTTGTTCCATTCATACCGTTAATATATGATATAAATTCAGGTCTTTCAGTCATTGGTGTTTTTACCATGGTTGGGCAAATAACATTAACAGTAACACCATATTTAGCAAGTTCTTTTGCTAAAGTTTTGGTCAATCCTATTACACCAAATTTAGACATGGTATAGTGACCTAATGTAGGGGTACCTTTTAAGCCAGCAGTAGAGGAGATATTAATAATACGACCACTCTTT
>JAEYRR010000287.1 GCA_023435505.1 Bacillota bacterium
GGTATATGGAGGCTTCGTCCTGACAATCAAAATATTGTAGAGTAGGGGAAGCTTCCTCGTAGCTTTGTTTCATATAATTCCTTTCCCAGCAAAGCTGTCAAGAGTTCTAACTATAAGTATTACCAGACCTAGGGAACATAGACGTAAAATGAAAAAAAAGCTAACGCAATAATCAACAAAATAGTCGTTAAACAGAACTTAAGAAAAATTATGAATGCGAAAAGAAAGTAAATATAGAAATGAAAATCGATAATTCGTGCATTTATAGTAGAACTGTTATTATATAGCGTTGTTTCAATATGACAAAAAACTATATACAGTAGTGGTAATATACCCATGACCAAACCTGATTTCAGGCACAATTTGATTTTGAAAGGTGGTATATTAATGATGATTGAAAATATTCAAAATAGTCAGAACAATCAGAATGAGAAAAAACAAAGAAATAATGGTGTGAAATTACCTAAAAATATAAGACAGATTGGACCAATGGATGGAGATAAGAGAATCTATATCGAAGATTATGTGATGACTTATATGAAACAGATTGCTATGAAGAGCTATGGAAACTATCATGTGGCGATACTCCTTGGCCATGTTATGCCGGTGGAAGGAGAGGACAATGTATTTATCAGTGGGGCTGTAGAGGTAGAGGATATTCTCTTTGATGATGATAAAGTCTTTGGTAATGAAACGTGGGCAAAGATCTATGACGACATCAAAAAATATTTTGATGAGGAAGAAATCGTTGGCTGGTACATAACAAGGCCTGGCCTACAGCTGGAGCTAAATGAGTATCTGTATAAGATCCATATTGACAATTTTGCGGGAAACAATAAAGTTTTTCTAATGTATGACAGTATTGAGCGGGAGGAAGCATTTTATTTATTTAATAATCAGACTTTAAGCAAGCAGGACGGATACTATATTTATTACGAGAAAAATCATAACATGCAGAGTTATATGATAGATCATAAGGATAAAGAAAGTATAGAAGCGGGTTATGTAGACCAGACCTGTATCAATATTCGTAGTGTCATAGAACGGAAAAACAATGAGAAGATTCAGAGAAAACGGAGTCTTTCAGTAATGTATGCGGCAGCTTCTGTCTGTGCTCTCTTTTTAATTATAGTTGCAGTAACTATGCTTTCAGGGAGAGGGGTACAGAAAAACCAGGCAATAATAGCCGGAACTAATTCTAACAATGATAAAAATCAGGTGGTAAAGGCTTCGGATAATGCGGGCTCCACACAAGTAAATGTTCAACCAGGCAATATTAGCTCGATTAAAGATGAGAACGTAGTTGGAGATAAGACAGGCAAAGATGACAATGAGATTGGTATTATAGTGGAAGACACTACCCCAATCGATGGTACAGATAGCAAGGATACCAACGCAAAGGATCCAGACGCAAAGGATCCAGACGTAAAAGATCCGGATGTAAAAGATCCGGATGTAAAAGATTCGGATACGAAGGAACCAGACACGAAGGAGCCAGACTCCCAGGAGACGGTCTCTAAACCGACATCCTATACCATAAAAAGAGGAGATACCCTGAACGCCATTAGTCTGAAGTTTTACAACAATAAAACCTATGTAAAGAAGATCATGGAGTTAAATAGTATAGAAAATCAGGATACCATCTACGCCGGACAGACAATAAAGCTTCCATAACGAACTTACACGAAAGGTGAAAAGAAAATATTGTGGTAATATTGAAAGAATACTGTATAATAAAAGTATGTATGGGGTAGAAATTGCCACTACAGAACTATTTAAAATGGGAGCAAAAAGTATGGCGACGTTTGCAGATAAATCGGATTTTGTTCAGTATGAAAGACGTATCCAGAGACACAAAAAACAGAAGCTGTTTATATTATTGGGAATTCTTTTAGTTGCGGTTGCTATCTGTGTGTATTTAGTTTTTTCGTACATCAATCGTGTTTTCAACAGCTACACGGTAACGAAGCAGATCGAGAGACAGGATTCGGGGGAAGTTCAGTACTTACCATATGGAGACAAGGTGCTTAAAATTAGTAGAGACGGTGCCTGTGCATATAGCGCATCCGGGAACATAGTCTTTAATGGTAGTTATAATATGCGCAATCCAAAGGCTGATATTTGTGGTGACTATGTAGCGGTAGCAGACATTGATGGATATAGCATCTATGTATTTGATGGTTCTAATTCCGGAAAAGAGGTAAAGGTTACACTGCCGATTCGACAGGTTCAAGTAGCAAAGCAGGGAATGGTTGCTGTATTAATGGAGGACAAGGATACCAATGTGATACAGCTACTTAAATCTGATGATTCAGCTAATCCTCTGGTTGCAGAGCGTATAACAAATGTATATGATAATGGCTTTCCTGTGAATATGGCAATATCTGATGATGGAAAGAAACTGGTGACCAATTATATGCTGGTCAACAATGGGGTAATCAAAAATCAAGTCACCTTCTATAACTTTTCTGATGTAGGGCAAAATGAGATAAATAACTTGGTAGGGATGAAAGATTATGGTGATAGCACCATAGCAGATGTCAAATTTATCGGTAATGATACGGTTTGTGTTATGACTACTACAGGATTTGAACTGTTTAGCTACCGAGAGAAGAGCAAGGAAGTCTATGAGGAAACATTTAAAAATACCATCAAAAGCGTATTTACTTCAGACAGTTATATAGGTTTTGTTACAGAAAATTATGACCAGGCCGATAAATATCAGGTACAAGTCTATAACACATCTGGAAAGAAGGTTTATAATGGTTCCATTAGCTTTGGCTATGACAAAGTACTAATGTCAGAGAAAGAAATGTTATTCTATTCAGAAAAGGAATGTCATATTATTAAGCTAAATGGAGTTGAGAGATTTAAATACTCTTTTGACAAGAATATATCTGGAATTATGCCAATTAACCATTATAATAAATATTACCTAATACAAGATACGGCGATAGATATTATTAAATTAACGGAGGATTAGAGATGAACTGGTTAGTCATTCTTGTTTTACTGTTTCTGGCAGCTTATGTAATTAGAGGGTATCATAATGGATTTATAAAAACTGTATTTTCCATTTGTGCTGTTTTTATCGCTATAATAGTGGCTTCTCTAGGTAGGGAAACTCTAGGTGGCATCCTACAGGACAATGAGACCATTTATAAGGCAGTTAATAATAAGGTTATTGAGTCAATGCAGATAGAAACAGAGGCCAAATCTGTCTCAGAGCAGACGAAGTTTATCAATTCCTTACCTGTTCCAAAACGTTTAAAAGAAGCGTTAGAGGAAAATAACAACAAGAAAGTCTATGAGTTAATGGATACTTCCAAGTTTGGAGACTATGTATCTAGGT
>JAEYRR010000297.1 GCA_023435505.1 Bacillota bacterium
CTTAAATGCTGATGTAGCAATCAAACGAGTATTAGTAAATAAGCTCATTGAAAGAATTGATGTTAAGAAAGATGAAGTGGTTATCCGCTTTAAAATAAACCTTAACGATTTTTTCCCCAACCCCGAATGAGTGATGATTTCGGGGTACCGGAATAAAGGGTATAACTTTACCATTACATCCTCAACGGCTTATGACCATAAATTTATACCGGAGCGGAATATTTTTGATACGATTTCACAGGTCGTTGATACTATATTTGCTAATTATTTGTCTTTTCCGGACGTAAAACAACCAATCCTGACACAATACTGTGATGGTAGGAATGTAACCTGTCCGAACTGGATGACACAATGGGGCTCCAAATACCTAGGTGATCAGGGATATACTGCTATAGAAATCCTTCGTAATTTTTATGGGAACACTATGTTCATCAATACTGCCGAGGAAGTAGCAGGGGTTCCAGCTTCCTGGCCAGGAGCACCTTTAGAAATTGGCTCGGTCGGAGATAAAGTTAGACAACTTCAAAATCAACTTAACGTGATTTCTAAAGGTTATCCTTTAATCCCTAAGGTCGCAGAGGATGGAAACTTTGGAGAAAAAACAGCAGAAGCAGTTTCAGTTTTTCAGAGAATATTCGATCTGCCGGAAACTGGAGTTGTAGATTTTCCTACATGGTATAAAATTAGTGAGATTTATGTAGGAGTAAGTAGAATTGCGGAGTTGAGTTAATCAAAATTTCAATCAATCTCATAAGCCAGTGTCTTGAAAAGATGCTGGCTTATTTTCTAAAAAACTTCTTGCCATATAAAAGGACTTATGATAAACTTATGACAATTTAGGATTAAGGCATATATCGAAAAAGAGAACCCGAACGTTTAGGTATTGGTGTGTATTCTTTTTTTTTGTGTATTTTTCTGAATTCAAAAGAAAATCAAAAGAAAAAGAAAGGAATAGGTGTAGAATGAAAGCATTTCTAATACTAGAAGATGGAACCACATTTATAGGAAACAGTATCGGCGCTAGCCGCGAAGTCATTAGTGAAATAGTTTTTAACACTTCTATGACAGGTTATCTGGAGGTACTGACAGATCCTAGTTATGCAGGCCAGGCAGTTGTAATGACTTACCCGCTGATTGGTAATTATGGGGTGTGCTATCAGGATACTGAATCTGAAAGAGCATGGCCAGACGGATACATCGTAAGGGAACTTGCTAGACGGGGAAGCAATTTTAGAAACGAAGATAGTATAGAGAATTTTCTAATTGCCAATGACATTCCTGGAATAGAGGGTATCGATACCAGAGCTTTGACAAAGCTTCTTCGGGAAAAAGGTACCATGAATGGTATGATTACCACCAATGAAAATTATGATGTAGTGGAAGTTCTAGAAAGAATCCGAAAGTATCAGGTTACTAAGGTAGTGGAAAAGGTTAGCTGTACCGAAGTAAAGACCTACATACCTGGAGATTTAGGAACTGAGGTTGTAGAGGAGAAAGGTCTTAAAGTTGCTTTAATGGATCTTGGCTCTAAGAAGAACATAATAAGATGTCTCTTAAAGCGAGGTTGCCAGGTAATTGTTTATCCTGCTATGACCAAAGCCGAGGAGATTATTGCAGAAAATCCAGATGGTATTATGTTAAGTAATGGGCCTGGAGATCCTGCAGAATGCATCGAAATTATAGAAGAAATTAAAAAATTATATCAAACAGACATCCCAATCTTTGCAATCTGTCTGGGACATCAGCTTATGGCACTGGCAAATGGCGCTAACACCCATAAGATGAAATATGGACATAGGGGAGCTAACCATCCAGTAAAGGATTTAAGTACTGGAAGAGTGTACATCTCCTCACAGAACCATGGTTATGTGGTAGATGAGGAAAGTTTAGATCCAGCAGTTGCAGAGACCAGTTTTATCAATGTGAATGATAATACAGTAGAAGGGGTGCATTATCTGAATAAGAATGTATTTACCGTACAGTTCCATCCGGAAGCCTCAGCAGGGCCTCATGACTCTGAGTTCCTATTTGACCGATTTATTCATATGATGGAGGTGTGTAAATAATGCCAAAGATTGAAAGTATAAAAAGAGTATTAGTAATTGGTTCTGGCCCTATCGTAATTGGTCAGGCAGCAGAGTTTGACTATGCAGGAACACAAGCCTGCCGCTCTCTGAAAGAAGAGGGCGTTGAGGTTATTCTGGTTAACTCCAACCCTGCTACTATCATGACAGATAAGGATATTGCGGATGAAGTATATATTGAGCCACTTACTGTAGATGTTGTAAAACAGCTTATTCTAAAGGTAAAGCCAGATAGTGTACTTCCAACCCTTGGTGGACAGGCAGCTCTGAATATTGCCATGGAATTAGAGGAATGTGGGTTTCTTCATGAAAATGATGTGAAGCTCATTGGTACTACTTCTGAAACCATCAAGAAAGCAGAAGACCGCTTGGAATTTAAGAATACAATGGAGAAAATCGGGGAACCAGTTGCAGCCAGCTTGGTGGTAAACAATGTAAAAGATGCCATAGAGTTTGCAGCAAGTATTGGTTATCCAGTTGTAATCCGCCCTGCTTATACCCTTGGTGGAAGTGGCGGTGGTATCGCCAATAATCCAATCGAATTAGAAGATATCTGCACCAACGGTCTTCGTTTAAGCCGTGTAGGCCAGTGCCTGATTGAACGATGCATTGCTGGTTGGAAAGAAATTGAATATGAAGTAATGCGGGACAGTGCAGGAAACTGCATCACCGTATGTAATATGGAGAATCTGGATCCTGTCGGTGTCCACACAGGAGACAGTATTGTTGTGGCGCCTTCCCAGACCTTAACAGATAAGGACCATCAGATGCTTCGTACCTCTGCCCTTAACATAATCAGTGAGTTAAATATCACTGGTGGATGTAACGTACAGTATGCTCTGAACCCAGTCTCCTTTGAATACTGTGTCATCGAGGTAAATCCTCGTGTAAGCCGTTCCTCAGCTCTGGCAAGTAAAGCTACCGGTTATCCAATTGCTAAGGTAGCAGCAAAGATTGCTCTTGGTTATACCCTGGATGAGATTAAAAATGCCATTACTGGCAAGACCTATGCAAGCTTTGAACCTGCCCTTGACTACTGTGTAGTTAAGATTCCAAGACTTCCATTTGACAAGTTCATTATGGCACAGAGAACTCTAACCACTCAGATGAAGGCAACGGGTGAGGTTATGAGCATCTGTACCTATTTTGAAGGAGGTCTGATGAAGGCCCTCCGTTCCCTGGAACAGCATGTAGATAGTC
>JAEYRR010000151.1 GCA_023435505.1 Bacillota bacterium
ATACTAGCCATACTGGTGCTTGCCTGCCTAATGTCCGTTAGCTTTATGTATGGTTGTAATGAAAAAAATGAAGTTGTCCGAATCAAAGATCTAGAGTTTACAGTGGTTCCCGAAAATGATATACCAGAGGCTCTGTTGGCCACTATTAACGAAAAAAAAGGCGAACCATTTAAGCTGACCTTCACCACAAAAGGTAACGAGTATCTATATATTGCCGTTGGATACGGGGTGAAAAACACGGGTGGATATAGTATATCGGTAGATGATCTCTTTCTTTCCACAAATGCAATTTATATAAATACTAGTCTGATTGGGCCAGGTAAGGATCTGGTATCTCAAGCATTTACCTTCCCTTATATCGTAGTAAAGGTAGAGTATATGGATAAAAGTGTTGTGTTCTTATAAAGAATCTAATAAGATGTTTACAATATTTAGAAGAAATATAATGGGAAAATCAAGATATAGTGGTAAAATATGAAAAAAATTAATATTGTAAAGTTTGTACAGTATCAGTAATAAATAAACGTATAAATTGGAATAATAGCACTAATAAAAAATTAAATATACATACAAATTTGTATTTATGCACAATAAACTATGAAAAATACCAAAATAAATTCTTGCATAATGCAATAAAACCAAGATGTTAAAAGGGTCTCTAATTTGACAAACAAATATTACCATGTTATTATTAATGCATGTGATAAGATGAGGTGAATAAAGATGCAGCAGAATTCTTTAAGTCAAGTAAGAAAAGCACTATCGCAACATGTTGGCAGCAGAGTTTTGATTAAGGCAAATAAGGGTAGACACAAAGTGGACATTACACAGGGTGTTATTGCAGAAACTCATCCTTTTATCTTTTTAGTTCAAGTGGATAATGATATCGAGGATGGCCCTAGGACAGTATCTTATAGCTATTCAGATGTTTTGACAAAAGATGTTCGCTTATCTCTATGTAATTAGTTTTATGAAGGCCTAATTCCTTAGGCTCGTAAGTAGAAATTGAATAAAGTTTACGAATAAATCCCTACTGGTCTGAATATGTATGTTATATATAGACAAGGAGGGATTTTTTGTGGAGTTAATTAAGAAAAATGTCCATATGAATAAATTGAAATGTCGATGCAATACGCAATTGACCCTCGATGATGATTTTAATGTTCCAGATGTGAAGCCTGATATTGACCGGATTGTAAAGGAGCAGGGAGTAATCACTCTTTCTGAAGTGAAACCGTTAAATGGCAAGGTTTCAGTTCGGGGAGAATTGAGTTTTAACCTACTTTATGTCAGTGCAGATGACGACAGGCCAGTACATAATATCATCGGTAGATTGCCGTTTGATGAGGTTATTAATATGGACGATGCTACTCCTGAGAGCAATGTCAATGTCAAATGGGAAATTGAAGATCTTAGTACCAGCTTGATTAATTCCCGAAAAGTCAGTGTGAAATCTATTGTTGGATTCCGCTGCATGGCAGAGGATATTTATGATGAAGAAACCGCCATAGGAGTGGAAGCTTCTCCTGAGGTACAGTATCTTAATAAGAAGATGGAGATTACCCAATTAGCCATGAATAAGAAAGATACCTACCGGATTAAAGATGAGATTACGCTTCCAACCGGAAAACCAAACATACTAGATGTTCACTATTACGAGCTGGAACTACGGAATGTGGAAACACGTATGGGAGATAACAAGATCAGCCTAAAAGGGGATTTGATTTTATTTATGCTTTATTCCTCTGAAGCAGAGGATCAGCCGGTGCAGTTTTATGAGACTGAACTTCCTTTTAGCGGAGCTATTGACTGTAGTGGATGCAATGAGAGCATGATATCAGATATCTGTATCCAGATTCTTAGTAAGAGTCTTGATGTAAAAGCAGATTCTGATGGAGAGTCTCGTGTAATAGATATAGAAGTGGTACTGGATATGGATGTGAAGGCTTATGAGGAGGAAGTAATCGATGTGCTGTGCGATGTCTATTCCACGGCTAAGGTGATCCGTCCTTATTTCGAAGAGGCCAACTTTGAGAATATTATTATGAAGAATAATAGTAAAGCCAGAGTAGCAGACCATATTATATTGGACAGTAATGCGCCTAGTGTCATGCAGATCTGTAATGCTTCCGGAAACATCAAGATCGATGAGATGGAAATGGTGAGTAATGGTATTCAGGTGGAAGGTGTCATTTATGTTCAGATTCTGTACATTACAGATGACGACAGTAAGCCTTTAGGCTGCGTGAAGGGTGTTGTGCCATTTTCCCAGGTGGTTGAGGTTAAGAATATAACCAATCATTGTATGTATGATGTAAAACCAAGTATTGAGCAACTCAACGTGATTATGATGGATAGCAATGACATTGAGGTGAAATGCTCGATCAGCCTTGATACCATGGTTATGGAACAACTCAACCAGATGGTTATCCGCGATGTAACAGAAGAAGAATTAGACCTTGGTCTTCTCCAAGAGATGCCTAGTCTGACCGGTTACATAGTAAAGCCTGGGGATACTATGTGGGCAATTGCCAAGGATTTTTACACAACTGTGGATAGCATCATGGAAATTAATGATATGGATAGCAGTACCATTAACGTAGGAGACCATCTGTTGTTAATTAAGAAGGTAGATGCCATCTGTTAGTGATAGTAAGCTTTTAAAAGGGTTGTTGCATAATTGCAGCAACCCTTTTGTTGCTTTCATAGAGTATTGTATATATAATGAGTAATAGAGAAATAAACATATTAATAAGGAGGCACCCATGAGTATAGAGATGATGAAATTACCAAAGTTAGGCTTTGGGATGATGCGCCTGCCACAACAGGAAGGTCAGATTGACATGGAACAGGTATGTGATATGGTTGACCGATATATGTTAAGTGGCATGAATTACTTTGATACGGCCTATATGTACTGTGACGGAAGGTCTGAGGGAGTTGTTAAAGAGGCCTTAGTAAAACGCTATCCACGGGAGTCCTTTTATCTCACCACAAAACTTCCACAGTGGATGATGAATAGCAAGGAAGACCGGGACAAAATCCTAAACGACCAACTGGAACGTACTGGTGCAGGCTATTTTGATATATACCTTTTACATAGTATTGAAGAGGGTGGCAATTATGAGGGCTACCTTAAGTATGACTGCTTTAACTGGGCAATGGAGAAAAAGGCTGAGGGAAAGATTAGACACTTTGGTTTTTCTTTTCATGGAACACCAGAACTTTTAGAGGAGATTCTTTCGAAACATCCGGAGGTTGAGATTGTGCAAATCCAGTTAAACTATGCAGATTGGGAGAATCCTTTAGTACAGTCCGGCAAGCTATATGAGATTCTGCGTAAATATAACCTTCCTATTCTGGTAATGGAGCCGGTAAAGGGTGGAATGCTAGCAAAAACAGCACTTGAGATAGAAGACCTGATGAAAAAGGAAAGACCGAATGCTTCTATAGCCTCTTGGGCTTTACGGTTTGCGGCTTCTCTTCCAGGAGTAGTTACTGTTTTAAGCGGTATGTCTACGAAGGAGCAGATAGAGGACAATCTTAGCACCTTTACTTCCTTTGAACCATTAAGTAAAAAGGAACAAGAAGTGCTCCATTTAGTAGTGGAAGCGATGTCAAAAATGGAGACCATTGCTTGTACAGACTGTAGATACTGTATGGATGGCTGTCCCCAGGGAATCCTGATTCCAGAAGTATTCAAGGCAGTAAACACCTTACGTTTATATGGGGAGGATATGAGACCTCACTTCTTCTATAATGGTCTGGTGGAGAGAAGTGCAAGGGCTGGAAGCTGTGTAGAATGCGGCCAATGTGAATCAGTTTGTCCACAGCATCTCTCAATCATGGACCTATTAAAGGAGGCATCTGAACGATTAGATGGATAGGAATTTAGTATATGCGAAGGAACTTCTTGAGAAGGAGAACTTCACCTGTGTTTTATGGAATGGAGAGCACCTATACACCAGTAGGGAGAGAGGGGTAAAACCTCTTTTAGAGTGGTTAGATCAAGGACTTGACTTAACCAGTTTTTCTGCAGCAGATAAGGTGGTGGGTAAAGCAGCTGCTTTTCTCTATGTACTTTTGGGAGTCAGTAGGGTTTATGCTTCGGTCATAAGCGAGGCGGCAGAGGCTACTTTATTAAAAGTACAGATTCCTACTAGCTATGATAAAAAGACGAAGGAGATTATAAATCGAAGCGGTACAGGATTGTGCCCCATGGAGCAAGCAACCTTGGCTATAGAATCACCAGAAGAAGCACTTTTAGCTATAAAAGAAACATTAAAAAGGCTGTCGCACTAATTAGTGCGGCAGCCTTTTGGGCTATGTGTTAGTCTTCAGAAAGACTGTCCTTCCACTTGTTCAACTTTTCAATGGTGGAATCCAATGTCTTCTGACATATGTC
>JAEYRR010000165.1 GCA_023435505.1 Bacillota bacterium
GAATGGTACATATTAGAGCCAAAAATCGTGCTGCCTATTAGTGAAGAAGTAAGAAATGATGAATACGAAAAAATGGGCATTGCTACGATAAAAGGTTATAAAGCACCGAAGGGGTGCCATTTGTTTGAATCCTGGTCAAAGTTACCAGCAGTATCACAAGAGTTTGTTAATGCATGTCAAGAAAATAAGATAAATGGAGTATCATTTGCTTGGATTCCAGATGATGGTCGTTATCAGGCTCCTGCCTACTATAGTCTAATTCCTGAAAAAATGGTATCTAGGATTTCCGGGAAACCGAATACATTAGATAAAACTAGTTATAAATATTATGGAATTGATAGGGTGACGAAAAGAGAGAAATATAAACGGATTCCTTATGACAAAGAGGGGTTATTGAATCTTTGTCGTCAGGCAGATTGGGATGGGGGGCATCTGGTTTTCCTAGAGAGTATTATAGACACATATTGGGTAGATATTCCTATTATGGTAGATCAAAAAGGGGTACCTGATACGGATTTCGCGTATTTAACGGATGGTGAGCACTTAAATGTCCTTATTCGAAAATCAGTGGTGGAGAAACTTGTTGAGGCAGGGGTATTGCGTCAGAAAGAACTTATACCTGTATTATATTTTGATGAAAAAGTACATAGTCTTCTGATTACGGAATGTAAATCAGAGCAGTTTCCAGAGAAAAAGTCAATGAAGAGATTGAAAAAATTACAGGAAGAATGGCAAAAGAAGAAATGGCCACTGTATGAACCTACAGAGAAAATAACACTTAAGCTTTTGTGTCAGGCAAAGAAGGAAAATGGAGAACAGTATCAACACCCTCTAAAAAAGACAGTAATCGAAAATTTGCTTGGTACAGCACTGGAATGTTTGGTACCTTATTATCGGATTTCAAATGGAGCTTTTATCTCTGATGAAATAGAATACTATGCTTTTGAGAAGGTGGGGATTGAAACAGACGAATTTCTTACAGAAATCGAAAAAGAGGAGGATTTGCTGGAGAAAATGCCACAGTTGTTAAAATGTAGTGTCATTGGACTAGCTGTAAATGGAGATAGAATTCTTCTAGAGCCAAAACAAACTGTTCTTAGATATGATCATGAGGATCCCACTTTAAGTATAAGGTGGAACAGTATTTTTGAGTTTTTCTATGATAGTATTAGTATCTGTTGAGGCTATGCCACAATCTACATTTGCCAGACAAGATAACACGTGAAATATTGAATAATATCAATACAACGATTACTATGTAATTAAAGGAGTATAGATGAAATTACCACTCTCCTTTAGTCACGATACGGGGAACCGTACCATAAGTAGGAGAGAGCGCGTTAAGGCGCTCTTTTCTTATTTGTGAGTGAAGAGGGAAGAGTTACCAGCAGTATCGCAAGGGTGGTGTAAAAGAAGAAAAACAATTGTATGAGGAAGCATTTGAGTATTTAAATTAAGGATAAAGGCTGATTAATGGAATATAATTAGGCAATAATAAAGGCAAGGGAGAGGTGAATCCCTTGCCTTGCCAAGAATATTACATGAAATCTACATTTGTAGGCCCCTAATACAATATACTTATCCTTCCACAAAACGATGCTATTTGTTGCTTAGGGATATTAGTGCAATGATAATTTCAATGAAATTACATAGCACTAACAGAAGTGTTAAAACTTCTATAATTGTCATAGGACACACCTACTTTCGTGTAAACTAAATGTAGGATGTCCAGGTAACATTGCTTGGCTACATATATGCTATCAGATAGACCATATGAATAATATAGACTTGTAATTAAGGAGAGTATGGATGAAAGTTTTACTCTCCTTTACACTAATACGGAGAAGCTTCTCGCGGTTCTTAGTTTTATACTGCATCCTCTTTAAATAGTAGGTTGCGGTATTTTTTATTTTCAAATCATGAGAGGATTTGAGAACAGGTGAGAACACTAGTGTAGTGTAGTTTCAATAAGCTTATTGGTGTCTTCTTCGCTGTATGGATTGAAAAGATATCCTAGGGTTGTGTTCTGGGTACTATGGCCTAGGGAACGTTGAATTTCATATAACGGAACACCATTTGCATATCTTGCATTTGGGACCTTAATTCCGCAACCTTCCCAGACCTTCCAAATCATTAGCAAAGCATTGCGAAAAATGGAGAATTGTGGCATAATATATGTTATACAAGTAGTTCCCAAAAGTACACTTTTGGAGAAAGGATAGCCTATGAATATCACAATGTTTCTAATGGAGTTCGGCTAATCCATTTTACTTTACCAAGGTGATAACTGCTTGCTGGTGGATTGTGGCTCGGAAAGCAGCAGTAGAGTCAAATACTTCGAAGAAGTAGCCGATACCTTAAAAACTACAACAACCGCTCTTTGCTTATTACTCATTTTCATTCAGATCATATGAATGGTGTTAAATTTCTTGGCAACGGGAAATTCGAGATCGCCATAACATCACGGTTAGTAAAATTAATTTCGAAACTAAAGAAAAAAAAACACTATGAGAGTAATGAAAGCGAAATCCGTTAAGTACATTTACCGATTAGAAAGGAGTAATAAAATGAAGAAAATAATATCTTGGGTTTTAACAATTGTCGTGGTAATATCTTTTATGCCAGTGGGAATTTTTAGTGTAAGAGCCAATGCGCAGAATGGCATGACTCCCGACATTAGAGCAAATGATTTTGTTCACCTTACGGAAATACCGGAGGGATATGTAGGTATTTACACTAAAGCAGATCTTAATGCTATCAGAAACAATTTGGGCGGCAATTATATCTTGATGAATGACATTGAGTTTTCTGATGCTGATTTTTCCGAAGATGGAGAATTTTACAATAACGGAGATGGTTGGAGTCCAATTGGCGGTGAGTCCGGTTTTTCTGGTTCTTTTAATGGAAACGGATATAATATTATTAACATTCAAATGAACCATTGGTTGGAGAATGAAATCTATATTGGATTGTTCTCAAAAGTGTCCAGATGCGTTGAAAACTTAAACATATCCGGAACAATAAATATAACACAAAAGGTTCCTTGTGCATATATTGGTTCGATTGTGGGATATTCTGATGGAGAAATTTTGAACTGTTCCTCTTC
>JAEYRR010000171.1 GCA_023435505.1 Bacillota bacterium
CCCAGAGGAAGCCATTTCCTACCTTGAGAAAGGTAAATTTCCTATCGTGTTAAAGGCAGACGGACTTGCCCTTGGAAAAGGTGTGTTAATTTGTCAGGATATGAACGAGGCCAAAGAGGGGGTGAAAGCCCTTATGTTAGATAAGCAGTTTGGCAGTGCCGGAGACAGGATTGTAGTAGAGGAATTTATGACCGGACGAGAGGTTTCTGTGTTATGCTATTGTGATGGAACTCATATTAAACCAATGACAAGTGCACAGGATCACAAACGTGCCAAGGATGGGGATCAGGGACTTAATACCGGTGGAATGGGAACCTTTTCTCCAAGCCCATTTTACACTACAGAGGTAGATGAGTTTTGTAAGAAATACATTTATCAGCCTACTATGGATGCCATGAAGGCTGAAGGAAGAGATTTTGTAGGAATTCTGTTCGTAGGACTGATGTTAACAGATGAGGGACCAAAGGTATTGGAATATAATGCACGGTTTGGTGACCCAGAGGCTCAGGTAGTCCTTCCTCGTATGAAAAACGATATTATAGATGTGATGGAGGCTTGTATAGATGGAACACTTGCTGACGTCAATCTGGAGTTTGAGGACAATGCAGCAGTATGTGTCATTCTGGCCTCTGATGGATATCCGCTTCATTATGATAAAGGTCATGTGATTAGTGGACTGGATACCTTTACAAAGAAAGAGGGTTATTATGTGTTCCATGCCGGTACCAATCTGACGGACAAAGGGATTGTGACGAATGGAGGACGTGTACTGGGAGTGACAGCAAAGGGAGAGGACCTTAAAACTGCCAGAAAAAATGCCTATGAAGCCACCAAGTGGATTGAATTTGACAATAAGTATATGAGAAATGATATTGGTAAAGCCATAGATGAAGTAAAGTAATAGGAAGAGCTTCTTGGAAATGATTGAACATTTTCCAGAGGCTCTTCTTTATTTTGACATAAAACTGCCATAAAACATTGATATTCTACATAAGTAGATAATTAATACTAATAATTGGTGTTTAAATATTTCTATATAATTTATTTAATAGTTAGGAAGTAAATGCCGATAAAGATATTGAGGTATGTCAATCGCAAAGGGAAGGACTTGTTGGGATGAAAAGAAGTAGAATAACAGCATATATTGTTACAATTCTTAGTTTAAGTTTGTTTATAGGTATCTTTTTATATAACTCAGATGTTTTAGCATCAAAAACAGGAAAGGTGACAACAGACAACTTAAATGTCAGAACGGGTGCAGGAACCAATTATAAAGTGCTGAAAGAGAATGGGAAAAACGTTCAGCTGAAGAAGGGGACAACCGTAACGATTCTAAGTGAAAAAAGTGGATGGTATTATGTATCATTTACATACAGCAAAAAATCTTTAAAGGGCTATGTTATAAAAAGATACGTAGGATCCATAAAGAATACTTCCACTTCTACTCCAGCTGTAACAACCAAGACAGGTACAGTAAAGGCCACTAGTCTTAATGTTCGAAAGGGTGCAGGTTCAGCTTATGCTCAGTTAGTGAGCGATGGAGCGAAGGTATCTCTGAAAAAAGGAACAAAGGTTGTTATTTACAGTGAAAAGACTGGCTGGTATTATGTCAGCTTTACGTTTAATAAAAAGACCTTAAAAGGCTATGTGTCTAAACCATATGTGACTGTGGATTCCTCTACTACAACAAAACCTACTACAACGAATACTTCAACTTCGTTGAAATATAACATAGCAGCCAAGACCAGAACTTCTTTAAAGGTTCGTACATCAGCAAGTACTAAAGCATCTCAAGTGACTGTAAACAAAGTAAAAGTTGTATTAAAAAAGTCTCAAACTATATATATTCGTAACGAAGTGGTTATGGGTGGACAGAAATGGTATTATGTATCTTTCACATATAGCGGAAAAACATGCTTTGGCTGGGTTTCCGGAGATTATGTTGTACTTACGTTAAAATCTAGTGTAAGTGCGACTGTTCTTCCAACAAATGCACAGATTTATAAGAATACTACTACTAAGATGACAATAGGTAATACTAATGTAAAACTAGCGAAGGGTACCAGCGTTACTATTACAAAGGAAGTTTACGCGAAGAATACTCGGTTTTACTATGTGACATTTAAGTATAAGAGTAAATCTTATAAAGGGTACATTAAGGCGAATGACGTGAACTTTAAGGCTAGCAGTAATAGCACACCAACACCAACGCCAACACCAACACCAACACCAACGCCAACTGCGAAGCCGACAGCTACTCCAGCACCAACAGTAACACCGGCTCCAACCGTACCACCTACTAAACCGGCAAAGGTGTTGTCAAAAGCAGAATTTACTAGCAAAATGAAAACGGAAGGTTTCCCGGCAGATTATATTGATTCCCTGTATGCAATTCATCAGGTACATCCATCTTGGACCTTCAAAGCATATAAGACAGGTATTAAGTGGAGTACCGCTATATCAAAGCAGACCAGTACCAAAGGGAAAGCTACCGTACAAAAAACAGCTTTCCAATGGATTTCCAATCTTGAATCCGCATATGATTTTGTAAATGATAAAACGATTATAGTAGACAAGGGAGGTTGGGTGACCGCTTCTACTATGGCTGTACAGTATTATATGGATCCTCGTAACTTCTTGAAGGAAGGCAATCTCTTTATGTTTGAAGATTTGGGATATGATAAGGTCTATCATACAAAGACAATTGTTCAAAATGTTGTGGCGGGGACACCATTAGCAGGAAGTTTTACTTATAAGGACGCCACTGGTAAGCAAATAACGATGACTTATGTGGATGCTATTATGGATGCTGCCAACTATTCTGGTGTCAGCCCTATCCATTTAGCTGCAAGAATTAGACAGGAAGTAGTCAAAAACTCCACTACATTAAGTGGTTCTGCTACCGGAACCACCAGTGGTTATGAAGGGTATTATAACTTCTTTAATATAGGAGCTTATGATTCACCTTCTGGAGCTATCGTAAACGGACTAAATTATGCTAAGAATGGTGGAACAAATGCAACCTTAAATGCAAAGATGTTTATTCCATGGGACAACCCTTATAAGTCAATTATGGGTGGGGCTAAATTCCTTGGAGATTCCTATATTGAAAAGGGACAGGATACAATGTATTTCCAAAAATTTAATGTGACCAGTTATAGTACCCATTCCCATCAGTATATGACAATTATACAGGCTCCAGATTCGGAATCCGCCCAAGCCTACAAGGGTTATAAAGGTGATGTTAATAAGCCGGAAACCAATTTACTTGATACACCGTTTGTATTTTCGATACCTGTTTTTACCGACATTCCGAATAAACCATGTATTCACCCGGATAATGTCTCTGCTTTGGAAAAGAAGAATTTTAATAACTATCTGAAGGACTGCGTGATTTCCGCTGGAAATACTACGTATATCTCCCTAGATAAAAAGAATTTTGTGTATAATAAAACAGCTGGTGTCAATGCTACAATAAATGCAAAACAGTTTGTGGTAAAACCTACAAAGGCATCCACCAGTGCTGTAGTGAAAAGTATCGTGGCAACCGATAGAACCACAAAGGTACAGCAGAAGGTAGTGCAAAAGACTGCAACGGATAGTGTCCAATCAGCAACCTTTAATCTGGAGATTGGAATTACAGATGTGGTAATTACAGTCCAGGCAGCCAATGGAACGACTAAACTATATACGTATACGATAACAAGAAAATCATAAAAACGAAATGATAGAAAGAAAGCGCGGTTACTCCTGTAATAGCGCTTTCTTTCTGTTGCATTTTTTTAGAAAAATGACTAAAATCTTAGTAGAACATAAGATAGGAGTAAACCTATGAAAAAATTAAAACAAATACTTAGTATGATCATGTTGGTGATTTTTTCTGTAGCAATCCAACCTGTGGTTTCAGTGGCTGCCGCCAGTGCCTCTATTTCAGTCACCATGGTTTCTGAGGAGGCCATTGAGGGAAATAACTGTACTTTGGCTGTATATGTCTCGGCAGATACTGTACTTGCATCTGTTAAGATGGTTATTTCCTACGACAGTGAGTACCTGGAGGTGCTTAGTGATAATAGTTTATATGAGGTTGAGGATTCCCTATTGGTAATCAATGACCCGAATCTGAAAGGAAAAGCCTTAACTGAGCGCAAATACATCATACAATTTAAGGCGTTGAAAAAAGGAAAAACTACTATTTCTGTGGAAGGAACTCCAGAGATCTATGAATCTAACAATGGAGCCCGTTTGTCCATCTTAAAAAAAGATTGTAATCTAAATATATATGATAAAGAGAAGAAGTCTGACAACAATAAGCTTTCTTCCCTTGTGGTGAAGGAAGGAAAACTTTCCACCGATTTTTCTGCGGATAAATTGGTATATGAACTCAGTGTACCCTACGATAAAAGCAGGGTGACAATTACGGCAGAACCTGAGGATAGTGGAGCATCTGTCGCTATAACCGGCAATGATGGGCTACAGGTTGGTGCGAACAAAGTAACAGTGATTGTTACCAGTGAATCAGGAAAGGAACGTGAATATGCTCTCTATGTCAACCGTGTAGCCTTAGAGGCAGGAACCGAGACACTTCCACCTTCTGTTACGGATACTCCAAAGCCCTCCATCAGTCCACTGCCATCGGTTACCCCTATACCTCCTTTAAACAACAGTTTTGAGGTAAAGAAGGAAAAGGGGCTTACTTATTATAAAGGCCAATCGTTATATCTGATTCTAGAACCATATGATGACAGTAATGTTCCAGAAGGATATAAAAAAATTACACTAGAGATATCGGG
>JAEYRR010000176.1 GCA_023435505.1 Bacillota bacterium
GAGCATCTTTTACCTTACCTCCTAGTTCTCCTTTTGCCATAATGGATTGCAGACCTTTCTCAGAGGTATCAAAATACATCCAATTTATAAACTCTCCCACTGCTTTTTTCACTTTACAGTTTGTATTTATTAGCATAAAATAGGAAGGCTGATTAAAATTACAAGTTGGTTTGCATACCGCCCAATCTCCATCGGTATTCACTTGAGAGTTTCCTTGAATTGTATAGGTCGATAACCACCAAGGTCCAAAATAGCCCAACACCTTACTACTCTTCGTCATGTTATTATACCATTCTTCATCACTCCACTGAATGGTTCCTGCATCATACTTATTCTCCCTCATTGTTTTGGCGAAATCCAGAAAAGCTTCTCTCTTAGGATCTATATGAAGCTTACCGTCCACAATCCAACCTTTATCCGCACTGCCTGCCATTGGTTGCCAAACATCATCATATCCTGATACTATGGCATATCCCTTCTGTTTTAACTCTTTCGCTGCTACAAGGAAATTGTCCCAAGAGCCACCAATCTTATCCTGAATGACAGCTGGATCCTCTGTTCCCCAGACATCCTTTGCAATAGAACGACGGTAATGAAAAACTCCTGTGCTATTCTGATAGTCAAGACCAATCAATTTACCATCCTGTCTGGTCCCGTAATCCACATTATATTGTTCAATTCCTGTCTGTTTCACTAAAGTATCTATATTAAGTCCCACATCTTCGTAGGAACTTACATAATTTCCTAAGTCACCTTGAGTAAAGTTTTTCATAGAATTATAGTCAACCATAAACAGATCCGGTGCATCTGATGAATTCTGTTTAATTTTCTCAATCACATCTGCTTCTACATTCAGTTCCACAGTTGCATAAACCATACAATTGAATTCATATGGAAAGTCAGGATGAAGTTCCTTGAATTTTTCAACTATTCTTTTTATGTCATCCGTACTACCAACTACTGTTATACGTTCCACACTAGGATCATTGGTCGGCCCTTTGGTTGGTTCAATTGTTGGTTCAGATGTCGTGGTACCTGTCTTTACCGGTTTGTCCGATTGGACAGTTGTATCAGATTGGCCCTCCTTCGTTACTGAAGAACTATCTCCAGGACTACCACAACCTACAAGCATCACTGTTAACAAACTCATACATAAGATACTAACAATTATTTTTTTCATTTCTAACCTCTCCCTTTTTACAATATAATACCTTTTTACTATACGATAACATCTAATATATAGTAATAGCTGTTAAATTGCACCAATACTATTGTAACATAAGTTGTGGAAATAAAAAAGAATTATAGGGTAATACTGCCAAAAACCCCTTACCAAACATCCTCAGTTCTCTATCAATCCGAGGATGCCCGATAAGGGGTTCTTTTCATTCTTCTATTTACTTTCCCACCGTCCTGAAGCACCGCAAGGAAGTACTAATCCATTACCTGATACAGGAAGTCCAATTTCCTCCGCATTTACCACTCCACCAAATTTCTTAGCCACCTCTATATTAAGCATATACGCAAGAACAGCTGGTTGTAAACCTGTAGTATAGGAGTTAATCAGATAAAATAATGGTTCTTCAGATAGGATTTCTGTACAAAGCTTTACAAATTCATGAATGGATTCTTCGATTTTCCAAATCTCACCCTTTGGACCTCTTCCGTAAGAAGGTGGATCCATAATAATGGCATCGTATTTGTTGCCACGGCGAATTTCTCTTTGTACAAATTTGACACAATCGTCTACAATCCAACGAATTGGAGCATCCTGAAGACCGGAGCTTGCTGCATTTTCCTTCGCCCAGGTGACCATACCTTTAGAAGCATCTACATGTGTAACACTTGCTCCTGCTTTGGCTGCTGCCAAAGTGGCTCCTCCGGTATAGGCAAATAAGTTTAACACCTTGATTGGACGACCTGCTGCCTTAATCTTATTACTAAACCAGTCCCAGTTTGTGGCCTGCTCTGGGAAAAGTCCTGTATGTTTGAAGCTAAATGGTTGTAGATTGAAGGTCAGGTCTTTGTAGTTAATCGTCCAGCTTTTGGGAAGGTCAAAGAACTCCCATTGGCCGCCTCCCTTACTGCTTCTATGATAATGACCATTTTTCTTATTCCATGCCTTGTTTTGTTTTGGAGTATTCCAAATTACCTGAGGGTCTGGTCGAACCAAAATATAATCTCCCCAACGTTCTACCTTCTCGCCGGCAGAACAATCTATAACCTCATAATCTTTCCATCCATCTGCAATCCACATAGTACTCTCTCTTTCTATCTAGTGCAGGTAAGCTTAGTTACCTGACTCATTTCTTCTTTCATACTAAATCTCAATATGTTCATTATAGCTAGGCTGAAGGTTTTGTCAAGGTAATGACAGCGTACTCTCCCTCAAATACAGGTTGAATAATTCTTTAAAATCTCCCTTACTGTTCCAGAACTCCTGAAAGCTTTCCGCCGTTACAAATCGGTATGCAAAATGAGATACATACTCTTTCATGGCCATAAGAAAGGATTCCTTTCCCATCCTCTCCTGCATCTGATAAAGAAGACTGCCACCTTTATCATAGAGCTTCCCATAATTACCAGCCCTTTCGTTATTCCAGTAATAGAGAGACTGCATAAGGTCTGTCTCATCAGTCTTTGCCTTCTCATGCTCCGCTTTCATTCTTGCGTCTGTAGCCCACCAATTATCTAGTTTCTCTTCCTCTTTATACTCATTCCAGTAAAGGTATTCTGCGTAGCGGCAAATACCCTCATCTAACCACGGACTTGTAATCTGATCATTACCAACTATGCCATAAAACCACTGATGTGCAACCTCATGGCAGGTGGTATTACTTATTACTTTCCCATAGGCCTGTTTCATATCCTCGACTGTTTTATAGATTCCCAGATTTCCCAACTCCTCAATTGGACGTCCCTGAGACACCATGATAAGAGTAGGATATTCCATGCCGCTTGTACCATTGGAAAACCAGTTTAACACAATGCTTAACGTGTCATAAGGATATTCCCCAAATGTCTGATTGAATAGCCTAAGTGATTTTTTCGCCACTACCATAGCCCTTTCGGCTGTTTCTCTCATATTGCTAGTATAAAACACCTTGAGTTCCATCCCATCGTATTGCTCTGTTAGTGTTTCAAATGAAGTACTCGCACAAAATGCAAAATCTCGCACATTTTCTGCATGAAAGGTACCTGTTCCGTCATCTTTACCAGTTGCTGCAACCTTATATCCCTTGGGAACGTGTATGGTTACATCATAATTGGAAATATCGGTATAGTATGCATCACCAATGTCTACATAGGGCTTAATGCTCCACCCTTCCTCCTCATATACAGCAGGTGTGACAATAAAGTTACCCAAATTATATATCTCATTTTTGTAACCAAAAGGATTGCCTAAATTCGGAATATTAACCTGATATTCCATCTGTATCTTCAGTGTTTCCAAGGCTGCAAGTGTAGTTGGAAGATCCACCTTATATACGGTACCTTTGACCTTTTTAATCTGACAAACCTGGTTTTTAATGATAATATCCTGCATTGTGATTCCGCCTTGCTTCTTCCTAAATGCCTCTGGAATTAGATTAAAATATATCTCCTGCAACCCTTTTCCAGTATTGTTACAATACTCTATTGTCTGCTTCACAAAGAGTTTATTGGCACTGTCATCCAAGGTCACATCCAGGATAAATTGATTGAGGGGTATTCCTGTCGTATTTATGATTGGGCCTTCCTTTGTCAAGCTGTGGGCAGATGGCTGAAATGTTATAGACTTATCTAAACAGCAGGCTACTACTATCAAAAGTAACACTGTCAACACTATATTTACTATTTTCTTCATCCGCTACCCCCTCATAAATATACTATCTTTCTACATTATGCACCAATATTCTATGAGTGTCCATATTGAGATAAAAAAGAGTACCCTAGGTTCCTACAAACCTAAGATACTCCCAGAATAAAGATTTTCTTATTTCTTTTTATTAAAATATATCTCAAATAACTCTTTGAAGTCTCCCTTACTACCCCAGAACTCTTTAAAACTATCGGTAGTAACAAATCCATAGGCAAACTTACTCACATATTCCCTTGCTGCTTCTTTAAATGCTTCTTCTCCCATCTTCTGCTCCATCTGATAGAGAAGAGACGCACCTTTACCGTAGATTAGTGAATAGCTCATAGAACCTTCCTTCATCCACTCAGCCAGAGACATATCAAAATATGTATTATCCTCAAAACTGTCACTGTCACTTTCTTGTGCTCTTATAATAAAATCATGCTCGCCTTCTAGGATATTTTTTTGAAAATACCCATAATTGTCTGTGACATCTGGTGGATACTCCTTCTCATAAATGTATTCACAGAAACTTGCAAATCCTTCATCCAACCATGGTTCTGTATTCTGGTCATTGCCTACGATACCATAAAACCACTGATGGGCTATCTCATGGCAGGTTGTGTTATCAATACTCCTCACATTGCTTTGAAGCTCATCCTTGTCGTTAGTATCAACACCCCACTCTTCCAAGTTTTCAACAAGAGTAGATGGTGCTATCATCACAAGAGTCGGATACTCCATTCCACTAACACCACCTGTAAGGCCATTCATAACCAGGCTTAGTGTATCATAAGGATACTTACCAAAGGTGTCACCGTAAATCTTCAGTGAGTTTTTGGCTACTCCCATTACTCTTTGAGCTGTCTTCTTGATACCATCCCCGTAGTAGACAGTGACTTTCACTCCATCAGTCTCTTCCTCTAGTATCTCATAGGAATTGGAGGCACAAAAAGCAAAATCTCTTACATTGGCGACATGATAGTTACCATTTCCATCGCTACTACCTGAGGCTGCAACAGTATATCCCTCTGGTACCTTTATGGTCACATCATAATTGGCAATATCGGTATAGAAGGCATCACCCAGATCCACATATGGTTCCACACTCCATCCATCTTCATCATATACGGCTGGGGTTACAATGAAATTCCCTAGGTTAAACACCTTTTCTTGATAGCCAAAACGGTTCTGAATATTAGGAATATTGACCTCATAATCCATATTTATCTTCATCATTTCTCCTACAGCAAGAGTAGATGGAAGCTTCACCTTATATACAGTCTCCTTCACCTTCTTTAACTTGCAGCTCTTATCTGTAATAGAGAGCTTGCTCATATGTATACCGCCGCCATCCTTCTTGAAGGCATCAGGGAACAGATTAAAATATATCTCCTTTAATTCTTTTCCGGTATTGTTGTAATAGTCAATACTCTGTTTTACCACAAGCTTATGCTTGTTGGCATTAAGCGTCACATTAAGTTTAAAGTTATTCAGCGGCTTATCTGAATTGTTTACAAGAGGCATAGCACTTGGACTGGCTGTTGGTGTTGGTACGACTGTCGGTTCTACACTTGGCTTAGCCGTTGATGGTAAAGCTGATGGTGTGACTGTAGCAGCTATACTGGCTGATGGTGATTCTTTAATAGTTGATTCTGGCGTTGCGGACTTACTTGAACAAGCAACCGCACATACTATAAGTAGTGCAGAAAGTATGGTACATTGTATTTTTCTCATAAGACTCTCCTTTAATGCTACACAGCAAATTGCTGCTTTTGTTAAAGTATAATCGACCTATGTATCTAATTTGTAACATAAATCTTCCTTTTTCCACCAGATTACAAAAAGGCTCCATTCCTCTAACTAACGGAATGGAGCCTTTTCTCCTAACTTATTTATACATTAAATACTTCATCGTCTCTAAGTGCCTTTAACTTAGCATCTGCATCTTCCATACTGGAGCCCTTTACACCAAAGTAGAACTTAATCTTAGGCTCAGTTCCAGAAGGACGAACTGCACACCATGCATCGTCTGTTAAATCAAAATACAATACATCAGAATTAGGAAGCCCTGTAGAAGTTACTTCCTTCGTCTTCATATCTGTAATGGTATCAGCCTTATAATCTCTGAATTTAAGAACTTCAAAGCCACCCATCTGAGTAGGTATGTTCTCACGATAGCTTGCCATGATTTCTTTAATCTTCTCCATACCAGTAATTCCTTTTAAGGTTACAGCTTTCAGATCTTCTTTGAAGTACCCATACGTCTTATATAGGTTCTGAAGCTGGTCATATAAGGTGATTCCCTGGGATTTGTAGTAAGCTGCTGCCTCACAGAAGGCCATAACAGCAACTACTGCATCTTTATCTCTTGCATGGGTACCAATAAGGCAGCCGTAGCTTTCTTCATAGCCGAAGACATATTCATTTTCATGGGTCTCTTCAAATAATTTGATCTTCTCCCCAATGAATTTAAAGCCGGTTAATACTTCGATTAATCTGGCATTGTACTTCTTCGCAATCTGGTCTGTGATATTGCCAGTTACAATAGTCTTAATTAAAGCACTGTTGGCTGGAAGGATTCCATGCGCCTTTTTCTGATCGAATTCATATTCTGCAATCATCGCGCCTGACATATTACCAGTTAAAAGAACAAATTCTCCCTTATCATCACGGATGCATACCCCAAGACGGTCAGCATCAGGGTCAGTTGCTAAAATCACATCTGCTCCCACTTCATCTGCCAGCTTTTTCGCTAAGGCAAATACCTTAGGATCTTCTGGATTAGGATAGGAAACCGTTGGGAAGTTACCATTAGGAAGCTCTTGTTCCTCTACCACATAGACATGTTCAAAACCGATTTCCTTAAGAATACGTCTAACTGGAAGATTACCAGTTCCATGTAATGGAGTATACACTATCTTAAGCTCTTTGCCGGCTTCAGAAATCGGATTGATTACTAATTTCTTCAGTTCTTCAATATAACTATCATCAAGGTCACTACCTATTACGTGATATAAACCTGCTTCAATAGCTTTCTCTTTCTCCATCGTCTTAATAGAAGTAAAATCTTCAATGGCATTTACTTCTCCAATTATTTCTTCGTCCTTAGGAGCAGTAACCTGAGCACCATCCTCCCAATATACCTTATAACCATTATATTCCGGTGGATTATGGCTGGCTGTTACAACGATACCAGCGATACAACCCAATTTACGTACCGTATAGGAAAGTACGGGTGTTGGGCGAAGGGAATCATAGATATACGCTTTAATTCCATTTGCACATAAGCAGAGAGCAGCAGCTGTAGCAAATTCAATTGACATATTTCTGGAGTCATAGGCAATGGCAACGCCCTTGTCCTGTCCTCCCTGTTTGATGATGTACTTGGCAAGGCCCTGAGTAGCCTTTCCCACTGTGTATATGTTCATACGGTTAGTACCGGCACCTACAATACCACGTAGACCACCTGTACCAAACTCTAAATCTTTAAAGAAACGGTCTTTAATCTCCGCATCATTATCTGCAATTGCTTTTAATTCGTTACGGGTTTCTTCATCAAAATACTCATCAGATACCCATAGCTTATATTTTTCCATATAATCCATTTAATATATACCTCTTTCTGTTATAATGCTAGTCTACTCTCAAATCTTATGTTCCAATTATATATGCTTTTTTCTTATAATTCAACAGTCAGATGCTCCTTTATGTAATTTACAATTTCCTCTATGGTTGTAAAAGCGATCCCTACGTAGCTATCTGCGGCTCCGTAATAAATGGCAATCCGACCGGTCTCTGAGTCTGTCAACGTAGCGCATGGAAATACTACGTTCGGCACAAACCCTCTCTCTTCATACCACTCTTCAGGAGCTAAGACATAGTTCTCACAAGATTCTCGTACGATGGAAGGGTTCTCAAGATCCAAAAGACAGGCCCCCATGCTGTACACATAACCACTGCAGGTCTGAACTACTCCATGATAGAAGAGAAGCCAACCTTCAGAAGTCTCAATTGGTGCTGCTCCTGCACCAATCTTTAGGGACTGCCACCAAAGGTTATCTTTTTTACTCATTACATGTCTATGTTTCCCCCAGTATACCAAGTCAGGACTTTCACTTAAGAAGATATCTCCAAAACGAGTATGTCCGTTATCACTTGGACGGGTTAATAATTGATAGTTCCCGTTTATCTTTCTTGGGAAAAGAACTCCATTACGATTAAATGGAAGCGTAGGATTCTCAAGACGTACAAAGGTCTTAAAATCATCTGTCTTTGCCAGTCCTATGGCTGGACCGTGAAAGTCAGTACACCAGATAATATAGTAGGTGTTCTCCACCTTTACCAGACGTGGGTCATAAGCGTAGTTTGGTATAGCCAGTTGTCCTTTCTCATCAACAAACTGAATCTGCTCCTCTTCAATCGTCCAACTGATTCCATCATTACTACGTCCTAAGTAGAGGTTGGGAACGCCATTCACTGTATCTCCACGGAAGACTCCAATAAAAGCCTCTTCATACGCAACTACAGCACTGTTAAAGATACGGGCTACCCCCTTCACAGGATTTCTATTAATAATAGGGTTGTTCTTATATCTCCAAACAGGCCCTTTATAATCGATCGGTTTCTCCTGCCATGGAATGCCCGGCAGTTTCTCACTAAATATATGTACTTCATTCATACCTTTTCCCCCTATATACTGAAAACTCCTAATGTACCTTAATAGAACGGTATCATTAGGAGTTTACTGTTATTTATCCACTGCCCAATCTGGCAGATGCTGTATGAAATATTAAGCCTTATTAACAGAACCAAACAGTTCCATCTTCTCTTTTACAGTAGCTTTGATTGCTTCATAACCAGGAGCTAAAACCTTACGTGGGTCAAAGCCCTTGCCTTGAAGATCTTTACCAGATTCAATATATCCTCTAGTAGCTGCTGCAAAGGAAAGTTGACATTCCGTATTAACATTAATCTTAGCAACTCCAAGGGAGATTGCTTTCTTAATC
The DNA here is from genome assembly GCA_023435505.1 of Bacillota bacterium. Lineage (GTDB taxonomy): Bacteria > Bacillota > Clostridia > Lachnospirales > Lachnospiraceae > KM106-2. Next base: position 8,851 of record JAEYRR010000176.1, read on the forward strand.
ATATCTTCAGGAATTCCTGTACCACCATGAAGAACTAATGGCATATCACCTGTTAACTGTTGAATTGCATCTAAGGTTTCGAAGCTTAAACCTTCCCAGTTTGCTGGGTATTTACCATGAATATTACCGATACCAGCTGCAAGCATTGTAACACCAAGGTCAGCAATTGCCTTACATTCTTGAGGATCAGCACATTCACCTTTACCAATTACTCCGTCTTCTTCTCCACCGATAGAACCAACTTCTGCTTCTAACGAAAGTCCTTTTTCATTACAAATTTCAACTAATTCCTTAGTCTTTGCAATATTTTCTTCGATTGGATAATGAGAACCATCAAACATGATGGAAGAGAATCCAGCTGCGATACATTGTTTAGCACCTTCATAAGAACCGTGATCTAAGTGAAGAGCAACAGGTACTGTAATGTTAAGTTCTTCTAACATACCATTAACCATACCTACAACTGTTTTATAACCGCACATGTACTTTCCTGCACCTTCAGAAACACCAAGAATTACTGGGGAATTTAACTCCTGTGCAGTTAAAAGAATCGCTTTTGTCCATTCTAAGTTGTTAATATTAAACTGACCAACTGCATAATGGCCTGCTTTTGCTTTAGTAAGCATTTCTTTAGCTGATACTAACATAAATGACCTCCATTTTATCTACTTGTTATGACATGAACGCTTGTCCCATAGGAAACTGCCCATAAAACCTACTCTATGTCATGTGTATTATAACCCATCTTTTCAAAAAAGAAAACCAAATTTTCTCATTGATTTCTTTAGATGGCAAAACCGCCATCCAGATAGGAAGCAACATTAACATCTGCATCTCCTGTCATTCCAGGGTATACCTTTACCTTCTTCTCTAAGAGGAATCCTAAGGCTTCCTGCCCAATACCACCACAGATTAAGGTGTTCACTTGATTATCCTCTAAAAGCTTTACAGCACTTTCATGCCCATCTCCTTCAGCGGAGATTTCTTTCTGATCTATTAATACTTGATTAAAAATATCATATATTTTAAACTTCTTCGCTTTTCCAAAATGCTGATCAATCTTATTATTATCCATAATCGGAACGGCTATTTTAAGAGCGCCTTCTACCCTAATAGCTTTTTCTTCCTCCACTGGACACTGCTCCTCAATGAAGGCAGCTGTCTCATCCAGATATGGAACATAAATCTCTTCTATTAATCCTTTATCTACCGCAGCTGGAATGGCTGGATCAATCGGTACGCGGTCCAATACCGGAATGTGGTATTTGGCACTGACCTCATCTACATGGCTTTCACCAAACACACTGATCTTCTCTTTGCAGTTACCACAGCTAATATAGCTGTAATTCTCAACCAGACCTAGGATAGGCACGTTCATGGCCTTTGCCATATTAACTGCCTTACCGACAATCATGGAAACAAGATCCTGAGGAGAGGTTACAATGATAATCCCATCTAGTGGAATACTCTGAAATACTGTTAATGGTACATCTCCTGTTCCAGGAGGCATATCTACAAACATATAATCTACCTGATCCCAGATCACGTCTGTCCAAAACTGTTTCACTGTACCTGCTACAACGGGACCTCTCCATACTACCGGCATCTCTTCGGAATCTAATAAGAGGTTAACAGACATTACTTTAATGCCCGCCTTGCTTACCGCAGGAAACATTCCAAGCTCATTACCGGAAGCTTTACTATTGATACCAAAAGTCTTTGGAATAGAAGGTCCCGTAATGTCTGCATCTAGGATTGCTGTCTTATAGCCTTTACGGTTCATAAGAACAGATAGATAGGAAGTTGTTAAGGACTTTCCTACCCCACCTTTACCACTGACTATTCCAATTACTTTTTTTACTTTACTATATTGATTGCCGGGTTCTATCATACTCTTCCTACTGTCTGAAGAGCAGGTGGTAGAACAGCTATTACAATTACCTGAACAACTCATGTCCAAAAATCTCCTTTCTTCTCCTATTATACACATATGTTCCTTAAATAATGAAGGCTGCATATACATATAAATATAATTATATAAAGTGGTATTTTATTTGGCCTATAACACTTTATTTATTTTGATAATAGATAGTCTAAACACATCAATTGGGGCAGTTAATGACCCTCGGGTGAATTATATGTTAATTAGCAACTTGTGTCAATAGTAGGGGTTTAACCCTCAAGGCAGGCTCTTAAGTAATACCCCATTATTGAAAATATGTGGATAAAAGAAAATTGTCTAGTATTCTAGCAGAAATTGTGATATATTGATATTCGGTGGCACTTTGCCTAGATAGTAGGTAATATGACCCTATGGAGGATAAATATGAGCGAAGCTATTATTAAATTTGAAGAAAAGTTAAAAGAACTTGTTCAAATCGCTAAGAAAAACAAAGGCGTAATTGAGGTAGACAAGGTTAATGACTTCTTTAAAGAACTGAACCTTAATGTAACCCAGATCGATAAAATATATGAATACTTAGAGTCACATAACATAGTAGTTCTTAATCTGTCAGATGATGAGCCTGATGATAATGTGTTATTGGAACTGGAAAATGATGATGATCTCTCCATGGTAGAGGATATTTCCGCTTCTAGCGCAGTTATGTCAGATGACCCTGTTAAGTTGTACTTAAAAGAGATTGGAAGCTACCCTCTTCTTTCTATTGATGAGGAAATCGAACTGGCGAAAAAAATTGAAGCAGGAGATGAATTCTCTAAAAAAATTCTAGCAGAATCCAATCTTCGTCTGGTAGTCAGCATTGCCAAACGCTACGTAGGAAGAGGTCTATCTTTTCTGGATTTGATTCAAGAAGGTAATCTAGGCCTTATTAAAGCAGTCGATAAATTCGACTACACAAAAGGATATAAATTTAGTACCTATGCTACCTGGTGGATTAGACAGGCGATTACCCGTTCTATTGCTGATCAGTCCAG
>JAEYRR010000235.1 GCA_023435505.1 Bacillota bacterium
TAGTCACCCTCTTCTACTAAATCCCCTGTAATAGTCTCCATCCCATAATCTTCCGGAAGCAACCGCACCAGCGCTTCCTTCATCTCATCGATTCCGGATCTATCCTTGGCACTTACCAAAAGTGGCTTTTCTCCTGTCCTTTTTTCTATCAGTACTTGTAGCTGTTCTACATCTTCTCTGATATCAATTTTATTGATAATAGAAAGAACTGGAGTCTTTTTCTCTTTAAAATAAGTGAACCACTCTACTTCCTTTTCTATTTGCTCATCGTTATATACTAAAACTGCAATATCTGTTTTCTCTGCTGCTTTTCTGGTTTTCTCAACACGAATTTCACCTAGATCTCCTATGTCGTCAAAGCCTGCCGTGTCAATGAAGACGCAAGGTCCCAGTCCATATACCTCCATCGGCTTAAAGACAGGATCTGTAGTTGTTCCAGCTATTTCAGATACAATAGATACCTGTTGCCTGGTAAATGCATTAATCAAGGAAGATTTCCCACTATTTCTTCTTCCGTAGAAACCAATATGAATACGATTGGCACTTGGTGTTTCATTAAGTGTTGTCATATCCGCTCACCTTTCTTTAATTAGAATCTAAAATCTCTTTCTCCTTGCTCTATCTCCTGTAAAAACTCTGTTGCTTTTTTCTTTACCACTGGGTTCGTAATATAAGCAAGCTGTTTCTCGATTAATGCTTCCCCCTTCTTTCTAGTATCTTCTGAAGCATAATCGGCCAAGTACTCTTTTAAGGTCATTAAGGCATTAGGGTGACAGCAGTTGCATATCTGACCGGATTTACAAAGAGTCATAAATCTATCTCCTGTACGCCCTTCCCTATAGCAGGCTGTACAAAAGCTTGGAACATATCCCATTTCCAACAACCAGTTCACTACCTGATCTAATGTCCTTCTATCACTTACATCAAACTGTGAGGAATTCTCCTCTTCTGGTTCTTCTTCCACATAGCCACCAACACTGGTTCTGGAGCCTCCACTGATCTGTGAAACCCCTAACTTAAGGACTTTTTCTCTGGAAGCCTTAGACTCTCTGGTGGAAATAATCATACCTGTATATGGTACAGCAATACGAATTACTGCCACAATTTTCTCAAAAATCTCATCACTGATTGCATTGGAGAAATTAGCTGTATCAATGTCATCTGCTGCACAGATTCTTGGAACACTGATGGTATGTGGACCAACTCCTTTATAAGCCTCTAGATGTTCTGCATGCATCAAAAGACCTACAAAATCATATCGATACATCTCTAAGCCAAACAACACGCCAATGCCTACATCATCGATTCCACCTTCCATGGCACGGTCCATGGCTTCAGTGTGATAGGCATAGTTGTGCTTAGGTCCTGTTGGATGTAGGAGCTCATAAGCCTCCTTGTTATAGGTCTCCTGAAACAGAATATAGGTTCCAATTCCCGCATCTTTTAATTTACGATAATTCTCTACCGTAGTGGCTGCAATATTAACATTTACACGACGAATAGCTCCATTTTTATGTTTAATGCTATATATAGTGTTGATGCTCTCCAATATATACTCAATTGGGTTGTTAACTGGATCCTCACCGGATTCTATAGCAAGTCTTTTATGTCCCATATCCTGCAGGGCGATTACCTCTGCCTTAATCTCTTCCTGAGTCAATTTTTTCCGTCGGATATGCGTATTACAATGATGGTAAGGGCAGTATGTACATCCATTTACGCAATAATTAGACAGATATAAAGGTGCAAACATTACGATTCTATGACCATACAATTTCTCTTTGATACTAATAGCCAGTTCCTTGATTGCCTCATTGGCCTCAGGAATATCACACTCTAGTAAAACCGCTGCTTCCCTGTGGGACAAACCCTTGCAGTCTTTTGCTCTTTCAATTAAGGAGAATATCAATTCTCTGTTAGACTTATTTGCTTTGGCATATTCCAAGGTATCCTTTATCTCTTCATCGTTTATAAATTCTTCTGCTATAGCAGACATTTTATCATATTTCATATTTATCCTCTTTTCTAATCGAATTAATCTTATATGGGATTGTATATTTTTTGTAATCTCCTCGTTCTGATACAAGTTCATAGCCTATCTTATGTATTTTGATTTGTAGATTGCGAATGCTTTCCGCAGCCTCTTCTCCAGTACATATTTTGTCGTTATACAGGAGATATTTTTTTCTAACCTGAATTGGGGAAAGATTAGGCATTAGCACGTTAGCACCTGCTTCTATACCAAGCTCCCTTCCCTCTGGACAAATGGTCCCAAGGGCTGTTGTTGCCGGAAGCAGTACATCATTTTTTATAAGACGCACTAGGCTTAGTAGGAATAAGGTTAATTCCAGTTCTCCATTGGTTTTGTCCTTAAATGGTGTGTCCTTATGTGAGATAAATGGTCCGATTCCCACCATTTCTGGTGAAAACTCCTGTATAAACATCAGATCCTTTACCAGCGTCTTAATGGTCTGTCCAGGAGAACCTACCATAAATCCACAACCTGTCTGATAGCCAAGTTCATGTAAATCTTTGAGGCACTGCATGCGATTATGAAAAGATAATTCTTCTGGGTGCAGGATGCTATAATGGGTATTGTCAGCTGTCTCATGACGGAGTAAAAACCGATCTGCTCCGGCCTCTTTCATCGCTGCATACTCTTCTCGTGTTTTCTCACCAATCGAAAGGGTGATGGCACAATCAGGATATTTCTTCCTCATAGCCTTAATTATTTCTACAAATGTATCCACGGTAAAAGCCATATCTTCTCCCCCCTGCAATACAAAGGTACGAAAACCCAGCTCATATCCCTGTTGACAGCAGGAAAGAATCTCCTCCTTAGTAAGACGATATCTCTCAGCCAAAGAATTGCCTCTCCTAAGCCCACAATAATAACAGTTATTCTTACAGTAACTACTGAATTCAATTAAACCTCTTACATATATCTTCTTCCCAAATACCTGATCCGTTATGGCTCTTGCTTTTTTTCCTGCGTATATTCTCGTTTCTTTTGTCCATATGGTAAGTAATTCCTCGAACTCTGGAGCTGTTAAGCTTCCATTCATTTCAAGTTTATCCACCAGTTGTAGATCCCGCCTCTTTACCAATATTAATCTTCCTTTCCTATGTAGCTTCCATTATGCATTTACACTTTGGAATATATGGTCTTTACATTGACTTCCGGTATCATACCAAGCTTTCCTGACAAGGCACCAATCACATCATTTGGTGCATCCATCATAATACTGATGACAGACACCTTTTTTTCATGGTAAGGCAAACCCATTCTTCCCATGATGTACTGACTGTACTGGTGTAAGATTTCATTAATTCGTTCTACCGACTCCGTATTGTACACCATAATACCTATAATAGCTAAACGTGTTTCCATAATGACCTCCCTTTTAAATTTGTAAAGGAACCTATCGGCTCCAGCTGATGACATTAAGACGGGCTTGCCTGGCTGTAGGCACAAAAAAACCCTTTGCCAAAACGGGCAAAGGGACAGAATTATCCAGAAATAACCTAGACTTACACTATTCTCTCGTCTTCTGACTCAGAACGAATCCTTGTCGTTTCAGCGCGATTTTACTTTTAATTGTAATGGCTTTTGGTTGGGCGCACCCTTCCAATGACCTAAATAAAATTTACCATAATAAACCAGATGTGTCAATTGCTCTATTTGTACCTAATTGAGAACATCTTCCGCATAATTATAGTTAAACCTAAAACTTATACCGGAAATAAGACCTGCAAATTCTGATACTTGGCAGCATTCTTAAGCTCTACAACAAAATCTTGTAGATCAAGCAGCAAATAACGAAACAAGTCCTCTTGCCCTTCATATTCCTGCCTAATCAAGGCATATAAAGACTCACGACATAAGGTTAGCAGCTCTCCTGATGTTTTCTTTTGTGCTAGGTTGCCTAACTGTTTGAGTCCATATTCTCCTAATTTTAGACTCTCTAATTTCGTTCCTATTATCTTTAATGCGATTTTATATCGAAGTATAGGGCTGCAGACATTGATAATCGCCTCACTAACCTCATACTCATAATAACTAAGCAATTCTATTATGGATGCTTCCCCAATTGGATGTAAAAAACTTTGCTCTAAGGCTACACAGAATAGATACTCCTCCATCCGATCGATTCCACATTTCTCCTCTAATGGTTTTAGTACCGGGTAATCTAAGGTCAGTATATGATCCTGCGGGCAGAATCTGGCATCATATCTGAAGAAAAATTGAGGTAGACCTTTCACTATAGTGTCATAGTAGCATTGATTGCCATAGGAGGAGAAGTAGGGAATGAATTGATTATAGAATTCCTTGGCCCGCTTTACTTTTTCTATGACCAGCTCATATCCCTTTTCATATCTATTTCTCAGATTTCCCTCTGTATTAGCTACTATAGAACCCTTTCTTCTATCAACCCTCTCTGTTTCTTCTATACAATATAAGATTGCATCCATTAACATTCTGGCCTTTTCATAGGGAATTGAGGTACTTTCCTTACTTGTATAACGCTCTGTAAGTTCTGTTACAAGAACAAGAAGCTCCTCCTGTTCTTTCTCACCTATCATAATACACACCTCTCAATCTCTATCCTTAAAAGAATACCGTCCAATAAACCCATGAGTTCTTCCACGTACCTCCCTTGCAAAGTTCTCCAGACTGGTTTCCTCCAAATAATCCAAAGAACCCTGACATTCCCCTTCAAATGAATCCTTCATATACTGAAGCAATTCGTCATCGGTCAGTTCATCCAAGCTTTCATTTTTATATAGATAGAATATTTCCTGTAACCGTTCTATGGTCTCCACATAATTGTCCTGATATATATAAGGGGAATCACAAAATACAAAGATAAGTTTTGGTAATATCCCCTCCTTAAATTCTACCCGTTCCTGCTGCTTTAAGTTCTCCTTTCTACTAATAAGAAGTTCCCTTGCATCCTCTTCTGTGAGCATCACCCCAAAGTTCTTGGTATAACTGTTACATTCTAGCACCTTTACAAGTTCTTGTTTTTGTTGCTGTTTCATCATGATCTCATATATATCATCCAATGATATCGCCTCCAATTATCCCCATTATAGAAGAATACCCGTTAAGTGCAAGACTTGATTTTTCTTACATTTTGTGGTAATATAGATACATAAGGAATTGCAAATACTATGTAATTCCTTTTTATTTTGGACCAAATATGATATAAATAGACTATTTTCTTACATAATAATAAAGATTTAATTAAATAAATACTCTATGTATTTACATTCCATGTTTAACAATATAAGATGAGACATAAAATATCCATATCAGTTATTATTTACCAAATATAAATGCAAAGGAGTTTATTGATGCTTCAAATACAAAATATAAGTAAAACGTATAAAACAGGGGACTTAATCCAGATTGCTTTGGATGAGGTCAATTTAAATCTACGGGATAATGAGTTTGTCGCTGTATTAGGCCCTAGTGGTTCCGGTAAGACCACCCTACTGAATGTTATCGGTGGTTTAGATCGCTACGATAGTGGTGATCTTATTATCAATGGGATCTCAACCAAAAAGTACAAGTCAAAAGACTGGGATTCCTATAGAAACCATACAATCGGATTTGTTTTCCAAAGCTATAACTTAATCCCTCACCAATCCATACTGGCCAATGTAGAACTAGCTCTTACCATCTCCGGTATTAAACGTTCTGAGAGAAGAAAACGAGCAAAACAGGCCTTGGAGCAAGTAGGCCTTGGAGACCAGCTTCACAAACGTCCTAATCAGATGTCAGGAGGACAGATTCAGCGTGTTGCAATAGCCAGAGCGTTAGTGAACGATCCGGATATCCTTCTTGCTGATGAGCCAACTGGAGCCTTAGATAGTGAAACCAGTACTCAGGTAATGAATCTATTAAAAGAAGTAGCAAAGGATCGACTTGTTGTTATGGTTACCCATAACCCTGAGTTAGCCAAGGAATATGCTACCCGTATCGTAAAACTTAGAGACGGCAAGATGATATCCGACTCCAATCCCTATGAAGTCGATGAAACCAATCTTGCTCCGGCTACACATAAAAACATGGGTAAGGCCTCTATGTCCTTTAAGACTTCTCTTTCCCTCTCTTTCAATAATCTTCGTACAAAAAAGGGAAGAACCATCTTAACAGCCTTCGCTGGATCCATCGGAATTATTGGTATTGCCCTTATTTTATCCCTATCCCATGGTGTTAATTCATATATCGATGATATACAAAAGGATACCATGATATCCTATCCAATCACCATTGAGGCGAAAACTATTGATCTTAGCAGTTGGATAGGAAAAAGTAATGATGTTGCTAGTAAAGAGAAAAATCACGATTTAGATAAAGTCTATTCTAATGGAATCGCATTTGAGATGGTTTCCACTATGACAACAAGTTCGAAAACAAACAACCTGACTGCATTTAAAAAGTATTTGGACAATGAGAAAAGTTCTATTCATAAGTATATAGGCGATAATGGAATCACGTATTCCTATAATACCAAATTCAGTGTTTTTACCCATGATTCTAATGGGGAACTGGTAAACACGGATGGAAGTACCTTACCTAAATCGAAAAGTGAAGCTACCTCCATGCTTTCCGGCGATATGCAAGATATGAGCCCTTTTGCTTCCATGACAGGCAGCTCTAAAAATAACTTTATGGAGCTAATTCCTGGCACCAATGGGAACCTTATTAGCAATGCTGTTATTGATAAAAATGATTTACTCTATGGCTCCTGGCCTAAAGAATATAATGAAGTTGTACTGATGTTAGATAAAAATAATGAGATTAGTCAAAAAGCTTTATACGAGCTAGGTATTCTTCCTACCTCTGAGTATAAAGAATTTTTTGAAAAACTCGATTCCGGAGAAGGCATCAACGTGGAGCCTAAAAGTTGGTCCTATGAGGAGATCTGTAACCAGGAATTTTATCTGCTTCCAGCTTGTGACACTTATGTGAAGAATGAAAATGGTACCTTCCGTTCAATCGCAGGTGATCAAGCTGAAATCACAGTATTATTAAAGGATGCAGTTAAATTAAAAATTGTTGGCATAATTCGTTCTAACGACGTTAATACCTCAGTAACCACTCCTATTGGATACACCCAGGCATTAACTAATTATCTGATTGACTATACCAATAAGAGTGCTGTTGTCCAAGCACAAAATGCTAACAAAAACATTAACGTACTAAACGGAATTACGTTTGCTCCAAATAATGATGAAACAAAAGTAGAGGATACCAAAAATTATCTATTAAATCTTAAGGTATCTGAAAAAGCCAAGCTTGCCAAGGAACTTATGCAGAATATGTACGGAGGTGACTCTGATTCCATGGCTGATCTTATGAAC